>JAFGTD010000237.1 GCA_016934295.1 Acidobacteriota bacterium | reverse complement strand
CTCACGTTCGCACGTTAGAACGTTAGCACGTTCAACGGTTTTATGTTTTAACGTTCAACGATCTTTTTGTTTTTAGCCTGCAACGTGCAACGGTATCATATTCCAACGTGCAACGAGCTTTTCTTTAGGAACCATTGCAAGTATTCCAGCGTATTCATACAGACATGCTGTGGCATATCGGATTGGATAAATGGTTTTATTAAATCAACTTTTCCGCACACGGATCCGGTTATATTTCCTACGGTGCATTCCATGCCTCGCGTTATTTTCGACGGCAATCCCGGCCCAGGATAACCAGGTCCCAAAATACAATGTCCGTGTGGATATCGTATCGATTGATGTTGAAGTCCTGGACGATGACGGGAACCTGGTTCAGGGACTGACCAGGGATGATTTCATAGTAGAAGAAAACGGCAAAGAAGTAAAAATCGTCAATTTCGCACGCTATTACAACAGGCCGGTAAGTCTCGCCCTGCTTCTGGACACCAGCACGATCGAGTTAAGCAAGCTGAACATCGCCAAGCAGTTCCTTCTGAATATTATTCATCTGTTGGATCGTAACGACGACATCTGCCTTTATTCATTCGATGAAAGGGACGCTTATATGGAAGCCGACTATACAACCGACAGGGCTATTCTGGTTGATGCAACAGAGAACATTACCGTAACGTCAAAACGAAAGTGGGGATTCATGGCAGAGTTTTTCGGTGTCGACCCGTTGACCGGATCGGGCATAGACCGGGCCATACGCAGTCACCGTGAAAGCGCCCATCCCAAGAAAGCTCTTCTTATAATCTCCAATCGTTTCCGCGGCCTGGGGCCGGCAACCGTGGATCATATCCAGGCTTCAAGGTGCACGCTGTACGCCCTTGGATTCGACAATAAATCCGCCGTCATCGCCTCCATGGGAGGGGATGCCATCAATAAGAAACAACTTATGAAGGAATCCGGCGGCCGTAAGTTCTCGGCCGAAACCCGGGATGTTATGGGTGTATCCAGGAAGATCGTTTCTTCCATGAAGAATTATTATTCCATCGGGTATCAAACCGAATCCTGGATGGAAATGCAAAACGAACGTCGCATCGAAGTTCGCATACCCGACCGCGATTACACCATCAACGCACGCCGCACCATAACGAAATAACTGCGTCGTTGCAAGTTGAACGTTAAACGTTGCACGTTAAAAGAAAATGCTTCGTTGGAACGTTAAAAACAGGCTGACTGTCATGAACCGGCTATTCGGAACGTACAACGTGGTTTTGCTATAGATCCGTAGCCCCAAACAACAGCTTACCCCTTGCGACCCGTCGGATATCGAAATCCATCCGCTCACGTTCGCACGTTAGAACGTTAGCACGTGCAACGGCTTTATGTTTTAACGTGCAACGGCTTTATGTTTTTCTGATACACCGCACCGTGTCGCGCGCTATCAGCAGCTCCTCATTCGTTGGAATGACCCATACCTTGCAGGGACTGGCGGGAATGCTGATTTCAGCCTCGACTCCAAGCGTTGCGCGATTCTTGTCAGGATCGAGGGAAATACCCAGGGACTGCAGCCCTTCGCATATTTCCGCGCGGATCTCGACCGCGTTTTCACCGATTCCGCCGGTAAATATGACGGCGTCCGCGCCTCCGAGCGCTGCCATATACGATCCGATGTATTTACGAACGCGGTAACAGAAAATTTCCACGGCCAGGCCGGCCCGCCGGTCGCCCCCCTCGCGTTTTTGGATAAGATCCCGCATATCGTTGGAACTGCCTGAAAGGCCCAGAAGGCCGCTCTGTTTGTTGAGCAGTGCGTCCAGTTTCGCGACATCGGAATCATAGCGGTTTAGTAAATACATCAGGACCCCGGGATCGACATCCCCGGGGCGCGTGCCCATGACCAGGCCCTCAATCGGCGTAAAACCCATCGACGTGTCGACGGACTCCCCCCCATCTACGGCGCTCATGGAGCAGCCGTTGCCGAGATGGCAGGTAATGATCTTCCGGGAGCGTTCCGGGTCATTCTGGATATGGGCAAAGCGTTCCGATACGAATCGATGCGATGTCCCGTGGAAGCCGAAGCGGCGGACCTTGTCCTTCGTGTACGTCTCGTAGGGGATGGCATACAGATAGGCCCTTTCGGGCAGAGTGGCGTGAAAGGCGGTATCAAAAACCGCCACCTGCGGCACCTCGGGAAGGAGTTCTCTGGCGGCGCGGTACCCGTTCAGATTATGCGGATTGTGAAGCGGCGCCAGTTCGCAGCATTCCTCAATGGCATTCTCCACTTCAGCGTCTATAAGGGCGGACTCCCGAAAATGTTCGCCTCCATGGACCATCCGATGTCCGATGCCTTCAATCTCCGCCGCGCTTCTAAGGGTTCCGCTCTTTAAAAGCAGGTTGAATACCTCCTCGATCGCCCTTTTATGATCCGGAACATTCTCTTCCAGATTAAAAGACCGGCCGTCCGCCGTCGTACAGCTTGCCGAGGATTCCCCTTCCCCGATCCTCTGGATTAATCCTTTTACCAGCAGCTTTTCATCCGCCTCAACCCGGCGAATATCCAGAAGCTGAAACCTGAGCGACGAACTTCCGCAATTAATAACAAGTACTTTCATAACAAATTCCTAAATAAAACTACCGTTGCAGGTTGCACGTTAAACGTTGCACGTTAAAAGAAAAAATCGTCGTTGCACGTTAAAGACTGAAACATTATTGGAACGTTCAACAATCTTTTTGGCTTTAACGTGCACGTCCTTATTTCTTGATGCGGTATGGACATCTTGTTTATTCATTAACCGGTGGATATATGCAAAATACCTATATCGGAAATACTGCTGCTAACGTTTAAACGTGCTTTTGGTAAAAATCAGTAACCTCCACCAACAGCCTATCCCTTCCGACACATCAGATAACGAAACCCATCCGCTCTCGTTCGCACGTTAGCACGTTCACACGTGCAACGTCTTTATTGATTAACATGCACGACTTTCGCCGGAGGAAATCCATTGAAATGGGTTGAAGAGGCATGGCTGTAAGCGCCGATATTCTCGCTGTACACCAGGTCGCCCAGTTTGAGCTCAGGGAGTTCTTCCGCCTGAGAAATGGTATCCAGAGCATCGCACGTAGGGCCGAATACGGCGGAAATGCTTCTGGAGCCCTTTCGGAAAGCCTTTATCGGGTACTGGCAATGGTCGAACAGTATGCCGGAATAGGTGTGGTAGATCCCGTCATTGATGTAATAGCAATTTTTACCGTCCCTCCTGGACTTCCCGATGACCTCAGCTACGAGGGTCGCAGCCGACCCGACCATGAATCTTCCCGGTTCTGCGAGAATTTCCATATTTTTCGGCAAAAGGCGATCCAGTTCCTTGTTCAAGATCTTAGCCAGCTCCCGGAAAGGCCGCACGTGCGGATCGTACCGGACAGGGAATCCGCCCCCGATATCGAGCAATCTGAGATGAAATCCCCGGGTTTCCGCCTCCTCCATAATCGAAGCGGAGGTGGCGACCGCCTGTACGTAGTTTTCAAAATTCGTGCACTGGCTTCCTACATGAAAGCCGAGGCCCTCAACCGTCAGACCGGCATCCTGGGCTTCGGCGATTAGATCCACAGCTTCACCCGGAGACGCTCCGAACTTGCTGGACAGCTCGACCATCGATCCCGTATTGGGAACCCGGATGCGCAGCACCAGTCCCGCTTGCGGCGCATGCCGCCGGATCTTGGCGATTTCTTCGGAATTGTCAAAAACCACCAGCGGTTTGTACCGATCCAACTCTTGCAGCGTGCGCCTGTCTTTGATCGGATTGGAATAGACGATTTTATCCCAAATATAGCTCTGGCGTTCTTTTGCCGGCAGACGCCCGATATTTTTGTAAACCAAGTTAAATTCCGCAATGGACGCTACGTCAAAACTGGATCCGATATCATAGAGTGTTCGTAAAACGGCAGGATCCGGATTGGCTTTCACGGCATAATAGGCCTGTACGCGCGGCAGTCGCCTGGTGAATTCGGTGAAGTTGCTGCGAATGGCGGCATGATCCACAATAAACAGCGGCGTGCCGTGTTTCCGGGCCAGTTCTTTAAGAAGAGTTGCTTTAATCCTTACCTGTTTTGTTGTCATAAAATAATCTGAGTGGCGTCCTTGGAGTGCGGCAGCTTGCTGCCGCCTTTGTCACAATGCAGTAAACCGAACCGAAGGCGGCAGCAAGCTGCCGCACTCCAAGGACGTCGCCGTGTTGACTGCAGACAGTGGACTGCCGACTGATTTTTCACAGGGCGAACACAAGGTTCGCACTTAATTTGTTGCCAAGGTCGGATTGGGGGCGAACACAAGGTTCGCCCCTACCGAAGACTGCCGACCGCATTTTTCAGAAATTCCCTTCTCACAAGTTCCATGTATTTCGGCAGCCGATCGTAAAGCCGTTTCAGCTTTCGGGGTCTGTGCCGTGCAAGGGCGTAATGCGTCAGGATCGGAAACCCTATAGTCGTATCCAGGTAGCACACGATGGCATTGGGAAGCTGTTCCGGGTCGACCTTGCCCCAGGTAGTGGCTTCATGCGGCGTGGCGCCGGAAAGCCCGCCGGTATCGGGACGGGCATCGGTGAACTGGATAAAGTAATCGTGCCCCTTCTCCTGGACGCACAAAACCTCCTGTATCTGGGGCTCTGTCTGGAGCAGGAAATTCTTCGGAGATCCGCCCCCGATAAGCAGGGCGCCGGTTTTGTAGCCGGCCCTCTTGGCCGCAAGCACGATTCCCGTGGATTCGTTGACGTCCCGTGACGGATTGATGCGTAACCCGTTTCCGCGAAGTTCCACGCCTGCGATATTCATGCCGATAGTCGAATCCCCCGGGGAAGAGCAGAAGCACGGAACGCCGGCCCGATAGGCCGCGGCAAGAACCGAGCTGTTCTTGCGCCCGGTCTGATCCTCGAACTCGGCGCAATACTTGCCCAGCAGATAGTGGAGCTCGGCGGTACCCATCTCATGCTGGAATTCCGGCTGCATCAGGATCTTCCTCAGAACATAATCCGTGGCCATCAGCACATCGTTATAATCCATCAGGATATCGTAGATGCGCACTACACCAAGTTTCCGCAGTTCCGGATCGGGCGAAAACGGGGATCCCCGGTACAACGGCATGTTCATGGCGTAATGCATATCGTGATAGAGATTTGCCCCCGTCGCGACGATCCAATCCACGAAACCGGCATTGATCAGCGGGACGATGGCCGAGCAGCCGAGTCCCGCCGGTGTCAGTGCTCCGGCAAGGCTCATGCCGATAGTCACTTTGGGATTGAGCATCTTTTCGTTAAAAAGACGGCATGCTTCCTGCAAACGAGCCCCGTTGTAAGCCAGAAACGTGCTGTCGATCAGATCCGGCAGAGTTTCTTTCCCCGTTATCGGTTCAGGCATAATGCGCGGTCCCCGAAGGAATCTCTGCTTGCCCTCGGCGAATTTGTGCGGATACTGACTTTTAAACCCCTTCAGCATTTTGATCTTGCCCATGCCTCTCCTTCCTGTCGTGGGCGAACACAAGGTTCGTGTTACATTGTTGCCAAAGTCGTTTTAAGGGCGAACACAAGGTTCGCCCCTTATAGTTGTTCCGCACCCGTTTTCCCGGTGCGGATTTCCCCAGCAATATAGAGAGTCCGTCATTGGGTGCTGGAAGTTGAAAAAGATACCCAATTGGAATATGGTCTCGCCCAAACAATTTGAACACGCACCGTTTCACTACGAATTATTCGCCCCAGCCATTAGATGGCTATTCGTAGACTTTCGAGTGAAACGGTGCGCTTTGGAACGACAACGAATACTCAGATGTCGTCCCATCAGAGGACTCTACTATAAGGATTTTGCCGGACCAAAGCCAGCGTGTTCTATTCATCCAATGGAGAATTCTAATGAATAACAGCGAACACAAAATTGGCTATGCGGCTTATATTGGTATGGATTGGGGAAGTGAGAAACATTCCGTTGCCTTTAAGATTGCCGGTTCCGATGACATCGAAATCTACACGCTTAAGCAGACTCCTGAAGAACTGCATGGTTGGCTGCGTAAACTACGGAGCCAGTTCGGTGGACGTCCGGTGGCAATAGCCATCGAGCAGACCAAGGGAGCTGTGATTCATGCTTTGCTGGGTTATGACTTTGTGCATGTTTTTCGTATCAATCCAAAATCTCTGGCCGACTACCGTAAAGCCTTTTCTCCCGGAGGCGCCAAGGACGATCCTACAGATGCCGAATACCTGCTCGAATGGATTCAACTGCACCGTAACAGGATCAAGCCTTGGGTGCCCGATGATGCACGGACTCGATCCCTGCAGAAGCTGGTTGAGTTTCGGCGTCATGTCGTAGACCAGCGGAAAGCTCTTACCAACCAACTCACTCAAGCGCTTAAAGAGTACTTCCCACAAGCTCTTGATTGGGCGGGGGAGATTAGCAAGGTAATGTTTTATGATTTTCTGATGAAATGGCCAACACTGGAAAAGGTAAAAAGGGCCCACCCCGATACAATCCGGAAGTTCTACATTCAGCATGGATGCCGGAGCCGTAAACGGATTGAAGAACGTTTGCAGGAAATCGATAGTGGAATGTCGCTCACAGAAGATGTTGCTGTAATTGAAACGTCCGTGTGTATCGTGCAGACCATTGTACAGTCCCTGTATCCGATTTATCAGAGTATTGTTCGTCTGGATAAGGAAATCGAGAAGCACTTTAATGAGCATCCGGATAATGCCATTTTTACCAGCTTCCCAGGTGCTGGAGCCGCACTTTCACCCCGTCTTCTTGCGGCAATGGGATCGGATCGAAGTCGCTTTGAGTCGGCGAGCGAGATTCAGAAGTATTCCGGCATTGCTCCGGTCACTGAACGCAGTGGTAAATATAAGTGGGTCCACCGACGGTTTGCCTGTCCTAAGTTTTTAAGGCAGACATTCCACGAATTTGCCAGGCAATCAATCCGGTTTTGTGCCTGGGCGCGCGCTTACTATGACATGAAAAGAAAAAAGGGTCTGCGGTATCATGCTGCCATCAGGGCTTTGGCCTATAAATGGATCCGGATTATCTTTTGCTGCTGGCTAAATAGAACTCCATATAACGACGAAACCTATGTACGTGCGCTTCACGTTAAAGGATCCCCTATCTTTTCTTTATTGGAGTCGTAGAAAAAAATGAAAGTGCCTTCATTGACAGACCATCTCAGATGTCTACGATGAACAAATTTATATTCGCGCACTTCAAAAGAAAGGCTCTAAAGTGGCCTCCCTTATGGAGCAGCCGGTATAAAAATGAACATAAATTACTTGACGGACTACCTCAGATGTCTACATGGCAAGCCCGGCAATCATAACTGCCGACTATTAAATATATACGAGAACATCTTGTAGACGAGTTTGGCGGCGAGAAAATCGGGAGCCCGCAGACCCGGAACCGGCGCCAGTTCCACGACATCAAAAACCGGAACGGCTGCGGCATTTGCGCAGACCGTTCGCACAATTTCAAGCATGCGCTCCCACGAAATCCCCCCCGGTTCGGGCGTTCCAACAGCCGGCATTATCGACGGATCCAGTCCGTCCAGATCGATAGTAAGATACACATTCTTATCTTTTACAAAATCGGCCAGATCTTTCAAATATGGAGCTTTGGGATCGTTCGCTTCATTGCCGAAGACCGTGCGGACATCCTTCCGTCCTTTAAGGAAAGCCGCCTCTTCAGCGGAAATATTCCGAATCCCCACTTGGAAAATCGGGGAAACTTCCACGATCCTCCTGGCGGCACAGGCATGACTGTAAGGGGAACCTTCATATTCCGCCCTCATATCCGCATGGGCATCCACATGCACGGTCATAAGAGGCCTGGCTTTCAGGGCACGGGCCGCTCCCCGGGCGACGCCCGCGGATATGCTGTGCTCTCCGCCGAGAATCCCCAGAACCTCCGGGCCCGGTTTGTCCAAAAGGATGTTCGCAACAACCTCCTCAATGGACTGCACCATTGCTTCGGGAGAACGATGCACGGGATCTATCGGTGGCAGAGTGCAGATCCCGTACTCCATGGCCGGTTCACACTCAAATTCCGTATCGTAGAGCTCCACCTGCCGGGAAGCGGCCAGAATCGCAGCCGGTCCCTCCCGGGTTCCGGCGCCGTAGGATGTTGTGGCTTCATACGGGATGGGCAGCACCCAGCCCCGGGCGCGTGCGGCATTCGCGATATCTTCCGGGAGTCCCAGAAAATTCCATGGATTTTGATAGTACGCCCGCTCTGTCATGGGATTTCGATTTTCATTGGTTACTTAAATATGTGAGATTTCCGGATACCCTGCCGTGAAGGATACCCAGCAGCGGGGTATCCGGAACCTTGAACGCTGAACCATGAACGGAGAACGGATATTAATTTTTCGCCCGACCGCCGGTGCCTTTCGCAGTGGCGATATTTTTCTTTGCCGACTCTTTCGGGCGCAGCTTGCGGGTTGCGGTGCCCGCCTGCCAGAGTTCCGAGTTCGCCATCCTGTTCAATTCCCTTGTCAACTGGACCTGGTAATCCGACCGGCCGCAGGATTGCAGCACGCGCTTTGTTTCCGCCCCGGAAGCTACTCTCTCATACAATTCCCTGAACACGGGCATCACCGCCTTTTTGAACTTCGGTTTCCAGTCCAGTGCACCCCTCTGGGCGGTAGCGGAACAGTTGGCGTACATCCAGTCCATGCCGTTTTCACTCACAAGCCGGATCAGGCTTTCGGTAAACTCTTCAACCGTTTCATTGAAAGCTTCGCTCGGGCTGTGCCCGTGTCTCCGCAACACCTCGTACTGGGCTTCCATTATTCCGGCGATCGCTCCCATGAGAACACCGCGCTCACCGGTCAGATCGCTGTAGACCTCATTCTTGAAAGTGGTCGGGAACAGATAGCCGGAACCGATTGCGATCCCGAGAGCCATACATCGATCCATCGCACGCCCGGTGGCGTCCTGTTCGACCGCGAAGCTGGAATTGATCCCTGCGCCTGAAAGAAAATTTCTGCGCACTGAAGTCCCCGAACCCTTGGGAGCCACCAGCAGCACATCCACATCCTTCGGGGGAACCACTTTGGTCAGATCCTTATAGGCAATCGAGAAACCGTGAGAAAAATAGAGTGCGTCTCCGGGTTTCAAATGCTTTTTCACAATCGGCCATATAGCCCGCTGGGCTGCATCGGAAACGAGATATTCAATAACCGTTCCCCGCTCACAGGCTTCGTCAAGGTCAAACAGGGTTTTCCCGGGCACCCATCCGTCCTTGCGGGCACGGTCCCAGTCCGCCTTGAATTTTTTGGACTGCCCGACAATGACATTGAAGCCGTTGTCTTTCATGTTCAAAGACTGCGCAGGTCCCTGTACGCCGTATCCGATCACCGCAATCGTCTCGTTCTTGAGTACCTTGCGCGCCTTTGCCATGGGGAATTCTTTTCTTGTTATGACTTTTTCCTTAACACCGCCAAAGTCGATGATCGCCATGTCGATTTCCTCTCTTCATCTATTAATGTAAGTAGTCACAATCAGCCACAGGCCGATTTAATTGGATGATTCTTATAATCCTTCATCATGCATGTTCAATACGACAGGAGCGTATTGAAAAGAATAATTTAACCATATAGCCCGCTTTTATGTGCGAATAAATTGGAGAATACTGCATTATTTTTTTATCGATGCGTACCCGGACAATCCTCACTGGAAGGATTGCATTGTACGAAGCCGCGCTATAATAATGGATAATCGACAAGGGAGAAGATATGAAAGCCTACCAGATTGAAGACTTCGGGTTGGAAAACTTAAGGATTGCCGATCGTCCAATGCCGGAATCCGGCCCGCACCAGGTACTGATTAAGATGCAGGCATGGTCCCTGAATTACCGCGATTTGCTGACCGTCAAGGGACTCTACAATCCCAGGCTCAAACGGCCGCAAATCCCCTTTTCGGACGGAGCCGGAGAGGTTATCGAAGTCGGCCCGGAAGTGCGGAGCGTAAAGCCCGGCGACCGGGTAACAAACACCTTTTTTGAGCACTGGATTTCCGGGGCGGCAACGGATGAAACCGCCCAAACCGCACTCGGAGCCGGTCGGGACGGCGTCCTGGCTGAGTATGTAGCGGTTCACGAGGATGGCGTTATTCCGATGCCGGGTCACTTGACCTATGCCGAGGCCGCCACCCTGCCCTGTGCCGCTCTGACGGCCTGGAACGCCCTCGTAGTTGAAGGAAAAATCAAGGCAGGGGACACAATTCTCACTTTAGGAACGGGCGGAGTCTCCATTTTTGCCCTGCAATTCGCCCAAATGCATGGCGCCCGGGTCGTCATAACATCCGGCAGCGACGAAAAACTGGAAAAAGCCCGGCGGCTTGGGGCCGCGCACACGATTAACTATAAAGAAACGCCCGACTGGGGAAAACAGGTCCGCAAGTTTGCCGACGGGCGCGGAGTAGACCTGGTCGTGGAAGTCGGAGGCAGCGGGACATTCAACCAGTCCGTAGCGGCCTTGAGACGGGGAGGCATGCTGAGCCTGATCGGAGTATTGGCCGCAGGAGGGGAAGCCAATATCCTGGCTGTTTTAATGAACGGCATCCGGGTCCAGGGCATTTTCGTCGGATCGAGAGAAATGTTTGCAGCCATGAATACGGCCATTGAAATGAATAATCTGCACCCCGTCGTCGACCGGATATTCAGTTTCGATAATGTGAAAGCGGCGTTCGAGTACATGGAAGCCGGTAGCCACTTCGGCAAAATCTGCATCCGGATATAAACATTTGCCCGTAGGGGCGAACCTTCCGGCTTCGCTCTTCGAGCTACGCATGACAAGTTGGTGTTCGCCCTTGTTTCATTTATTTATATATGCTCTGTCCCTCTCCATTTTTCTTGCTTCAAGACTGCCCAGCAACGAGAATTAAAGATGTAAATACCGTTTTCACGGCAACTCATCGGGAGGAATTGTAAAGATGGACAAGTCCGACATTAAAAAATACGTGGTGGATAAACCTGCGTACGAGGTTATCCCGAAAATGGAGGTAAAGGGTCGGATCCCGGCGATGACCTTGATGAGCAGCAATCTTGTACCGGGAACCAGGATGTACGTGGAAACGGGATGGGTGCTGGGCATGCCGGATCCGAATCCGCACATAGAAGAACACGCTCACGATTACGACGAAATCGTTATACACCTCGGGACCGATCCGAATAATCCCGAAGACCTCGGCGGAGAAATCGAGATCGGCATGGATGGAGAAACGGTTACCATCAATAACACCTCCGCTATCTACATACCGAAAGGCATGAAGCACGGCCCGCTTGTGTGGAAAAAATTCGAGCGGCCGCACCTGGAACTGACGATCATGATCGGTGCGGGCACCCTGGCGGAAGCCGATCCGGGGGGGCATGAAAAACTTAAAAAAGGAGCTGCTTAATAATGGGCACATGGGACAAAAAGTACATCGTCACGGAACTGGTATCGGAGGTTGGGGACGCTCCCTGGACCCCCGTGTTTTCGGACAAAGAAGCCAGCCGCGTAGTAAGCCTGGACGACAAGGTGCGCGATGGCGCCTTCTACATGGAAACCGCCTGGTTCTGGCCCGGGGACTGGCCGGCGCATAAAGGGGAAGAAGGCACGGTCAAAGAACACACCCATGATTTCCCGGAAGCAATCGGTTTTATAGGGACCAATCCCGAGGACGTCAACGATCTGGGCGGCGAAGTGGAATTATGGATCGACGGAAAGCAGAATATCATCGACAAAAGCTTTATCGCCTACTTCCCCGCCGGTACGAAGCACGGTCCTTTGAGAATTAAGAGAGTCGACAGGCCCATTTTTCACTTCACGTCCGGCATGTCCGGGAAATACACGTAAAACAGGGCTGTTTGGAGACACGAAAAGGGCGAACACAAGGTTCGCCCCTACATGCGAGAACAGAAACCGGATCGGGGAATATGCATGAAAGTACCGCTGCTGGATCTTCAGGCACAATACGAAACGATTAAAGATGAAATTCATTCTGCCGTGGCAGAAGTACTGGAAAGCCAGCGCTTTATCCTGGGCAACCAGGTTGCGTCCCTGGAAAAGGAAATTGCGCGATTCTGCAATGTCCCATTCGCCGTTGGGGTCGCATCGGGAACAGACGCACTCTTGCTGTCCCTGAAAGCGCTTGGAGTTGGATCCGGGGATGCTGTCGTAACAGTTCCCTTTACTTTTTTTGCGACTGCCGGGGCGATTTCGAATCTCGGCGCCCGTCCGATTTTTGTCGACATCGAGCCGCAAGGCTACGAAATGGATCCGGAAAAACTGGATTATTTCCTGACACGGGAATGCAGCATCCGTTCGAACGATAAAAAACTTACCCAGAATGCATCCGGTTCCGTTGTTAAAGCGATCCTGCCCGTGCACTTATTCGGCCAATGCGCGAATATGGACGACATCTCAGGTATAGCCGGGCGATACGATATCCCGGTTATTGAAGACGCCTGCCAGGCGCTTGGCGCAGTCTATAAGGGTAAGGCCGCCGGCTCCATAGGAAATTCCGGATGCTTCAGTTTTTTCCCTTCCAAAAACCTTGGAGGCGCCGGGGACGGCGGCATGATCCTGACATCCAGTGAGGATCTGGCAAATACAGTCCGATTACTGCGGGTTCATGGAGAACGAGACAGGTATTATCATTCAATTGTAGGGTTCAACAGCAGGCTGGATGAAATCCAGGCGGCGGTTTTAAGGGCCAAACTGCCTTACCTTGCTCAATGGTCTGAAGCACGCCGCAGCAACGCCGAGGACTATACACGCAATCTTATAGCGGCCGGCCTTTCCGACTTCGTCACGCCGCCTGCAATTCTTCCGGACCGTTCCCATATTTTTCATCAGTATGTTATCCGGTGTGAAAAGCGCGACGCGCTGCAGGACTATCTCAAAGAAAAAGGCATCGATACGAAAGTGTACTACCCTGTTTCGCTGCATGAACAGGACTGTTTCCGTTCCCTGGGCTATCATACGAACGATTTCCCAATCTCCCATGCGGCATCGAAGGAAACCCTTGCCCTGCCGATCTATCCGGAACTGACAACCGAACAAAAACAGCATGTCGTAGATTCCATTGCCTCTTTTTATGGAAGAGCCTAATCGAAGGGACACCTCTCAAATTTAACCGGGAGAAACAACGAATGAAACTGG
Organism: Acidobacteriota bacterium; assembly: GCA_016934295.1. Classification (GTDB taxonomy): domain Bacteria; phylum Acidobacteriota; class UBA6911; order UBA6911; family UBA6911; genus UBA6911. Next base: position 47,824 of record JAFGTD010000237.1, on the reverse strand, counting down.
AAGGAAAAGTGGCGCTCATTACCGGCGGCGGCACTGGAATCGGGGCGGCAATCGCCCGGCGATTTGTTCGGGATGGAGCCAAGGTATGTATTGCCGGCCGTCGGGAGGAAATGCTCAAGCGGGTTGCCGGCTCTTTATCCCCGGAATCCATAACAACCTGCGCCGGAGATGTGACGGAACAGGCGGATGTCGAGAGAATGGTTGAAACGGCCCTGGCATTCGGAGGAAAGCTGAACGTCCTCGTGAATAATGCGGGCATGGATCAGAACCCTCCTGCCAATGTCATCGACACCGACAGCGACACCTGGCAGCAGGTGCTTGCGGTAAATCTGACCGGCCCCTTCTACACCATGAAGGCGGCAATACCGCACATGATCCGCGACGGCGGCGGGTCCATCATCAATATCGCCTCCGTTGCGGGAATTCGCGCCATCCCCAATATGCCCGCTTATGTTTCTTCCAAAGGCGGTCTAGTCATGTTGACCCAACAGGTTGCCCTGGACTTCGGTCCGTCCAAGATCCGCTGCAATGTAATCTGTCCCGGTGGGATGCGCACGGAAATGATTGAAAACGCGATGAGCCATTTTAAGGAAAGCCTCGGCACCGATCTTGAGGGTGTTTTTTCACAATTCACTAAGGACATCCCTCTACGGAGAATCGCATCCGTCGACGAAATCGGCGGCATCTGCAGCCTCCTGGCAGGCGACGACGGATCTTTCATCACCGGAGTCGTTCTTCCGGTTGACGGGGGCGCAGCTATTGTGGATATTACAGGCGCCGCGATCAATAATATGGCGAATAAATAAAAGGGTAGGGGCGAACCTTGTGTTCGCCCTTTGATCAAACAGAGGACAGAATTCTAAGAGCCAGGATGCTCTTCCGACTTCTTTTACCCCTATAATTGTTTTTAGCTATTTTAAGGAGATTCAGGCTTTATGAAAAAAACGATTCTGATATTAACATTGATTCTCGTTCTCGCCCCGATATCCGTTCTCGCGCAGATAAATCCCGCTTCGGAGGACGAAAAATCGCTTCTCCATGAATCGGAAATAATCGATCTGATGGCCCGGCTGGAGCAGATGCCGGTTCAACAGCAGAAGGAAAAAATCGAACAGCTCTGGGCAAATGACAAGGGCAGCAAAACGCCCCGCTCGGACTTCCTATATTGTTCCGGGTTCGCCTATCTCGACCACTACAAAGCCCAGGCGTGTTTGGGCCGCGCCTTTGAAAACGGCCGCGGCATTGTCCAGGATAATATGGATGCTTACATTTGGTACACCATAGCGCTGGACCACACAATTGACGATGCAGCCTTCAAAGAAAAGTTGCAGGCCAGACAGACCCACATAAAACAGGTACTGGTCTCCGTCTATCCCGCCCCGAGCGATTACGAGCTCGAGGATGCCGTCAAAAAACAGAAGGAAAAAATCGAGCAGTACACGGCCGAAATACCCAACTCCAGACAATAAAAAAATAAAATCGGGGTGATTATTCCTTGTCGCCGATCAGCGGCAGGACCTTGTCGACTGAAAAATAAACCAGGAACCGGTTCTTCTTCATATACTCCTCATCAACCGGGCAGCTTTCCCGCCTTCGTATCCTGTCAATCTCCGGACTGTTGGCTTCTTCCTTTGTTTTTGTGAGATACAGGCGTTTCCCTGAATAGCCTTCGCCCGATTCCATGAAGAGGTATACTGCGTGGGGGTTGGATTCAAGATTCTTGTGGGTTAACCGATCCGCCATAATAAATGCGATCGTCTTTTCATCAAAAAAATGCGGCCTGGCATAGACTGCTACAGTCAGGTGACCGTTGGAATCCGCAGTTGAGATGATGCCGCGCCCTTTGGCCTGCTCGAAATATTCGCTCAGCTTCATTATCATTCTCCTTTTCTATATACATAAGGCTCGAAAGGGCAATAGTCAGAATATTTCGGCAATAAAAGGTAAAACACAAATTCCGATGGAATGCCTCAACAGGCAGCAGGCTGACCTCCAATTAGGATTAGCTACCGCACCAAATTTAGATTTCAGGAAGGATTTTATCTTTATGAAAAAAATGACTATGACATTAATATTCCCCTTTCCAGATATTCGAGAATCCGGCTATATGATATTTCTTAATGAATTCATTTGACGATGACGAAAAGATACAATCATTTAAATTATTTCAACTGGAGTTTACAACAAAATCTATTGTCAAATAAATTGCGGTACCACCCGATCCTTTAGGCAGCTTATTTGTTCGCTCAAGCTGCCTAAAGGATCGGGTGGTACCGCAATTTATACGATTTTTATTTTTAAAAAATTGAGTTATCAATCGTACCCGAGTACAGTTGGAGCATCGGCGAAACGGGCTTCAAACTCCCGATACAATTTCTCGGTAAAATGTTTTTGATACTGTTTGCTTCGCGGATCACGAACGTGCACATTCTTTTTGCCTGCTTTACCAAAAATTGAATAGAAGTTGAAAAGACTTCCAAGTAACGATTTTTCTGTCTTGGGTGAAGGCCATTGGTTGATCGCCTGACGAAAAACAGCCCCGCCCTCAGGAGTCACTATATCTTCGTACTTGAGTTCCTGGAATCCCCGATCATAATCCCACTCGAGCATATGCCTGATATTGTAGGCCGCCGAGTGATCAAGTTCAAACAAGAAAACTTCCTCCATCGATTCCAATGCGTTGACATATTCCTGGTAGGTTTTACCCCCCAACTCTTCTAAAGGTATGTGAAGTTGAGGTTCGTCGGAGCGTTTGTGATAAAAACCTGCCGAAACTACAAGGTCTCGTGGATCGCGGCGAAAATGAAGCCCTACATACTCACAGGTAATTTTCGAAAAATCGAATTGTGAATGGTGGTCAAAAATAATATCTGCCTTATAATCGACATTTTCGGCCATACCAATCGAGATAGTTCGATTAGTGATATTCGCAAAGTCACTGAATATACGAGTCATAAAAACGCTCAACACCTTATGATGTGTTCCGACCAATATCTTGGGACTTTTTTTAACACGCAGACGGGAGGTAAAAAAGACAGACATTGCCTTTACGGCTAATCCCGGATCCGTACAGGCAACATCTAATCTATTTCGCCACTTATATAACTTCATGTTTTTCCCTTTGTTAAATACTATTCAGTTTATAAGTAAACAGACATTATAAAGCAGCATTCTTGGTTGTAAGTAAGTGAAAGAAAGAACGAATACGATCTGGGGTTTTTTGCATCCATCTCAGATGGCTAATAATTTTCTGCTTCATGTCGTCGGGACCTGTAACCTTTTTAACGCCCCGATTAGAATCATATTGAGCGAGTATGGAAACACACTCTACGCATTGCAACACAGAATGAATATTTTCCATCAATTGATGGCATTATTGCATCCTTTGAGAATATCTATTATGAATGGATGATGACAATGACGATTTGATACGTCTGTAGGCAATTTCTTCAGACGCTGTATATACCCTATTTGCTTCTTAAGACTCTATATAATTCGAAATATTGATGAGACTGTAAATATCTTAAAAGGCGTCGGTAAGCAGAAGTGTATCAGGCGACCTGTTTGCCGTAGTCCGGAGGGCAAAAGCAGAAACCGGACACTCCAAACTATTTCCCCTTTTGAACATGCTGAAGTTTGGCCTGCTTGACGATTTCCGGCACCGCCTCTTCCCACTCGATCGCCATAATGTGGACGCCGGCCACACCGGGAATCCTCTTGAGCTTCTGAATGGTTTCAACGGCTATTTTAATACCCTCTTCCTTCTGTTTCGCCTTGTCGACCCCTTCCATGCGCTTGATGATATCTTCCGGCACGTCCATCCCGGCGACCTTGGTGGCCATATACTTTGCCATCCCCGCACTCTTCAGGGGTGTAATGCCGCCGAGAATGTAGGTTTTCTCGTGCAGGCCCCGGTCCCGGACGCCCTTCATGAACTCCTTGAATTTATCCAGGTTGAAAATGCACTGGGTCTGGATGAACTGCGCGCCGGCAGCGACCTTCTTCGCCAGGCGGGGCACCTGGATCTTGAAGGGATCGGCAAAGGGATTGGCGGCTGCGCCGACAAATATGGCAGGCGGCCCGTCGACATCCTTGCCGCCGGCAAATCTGGATTTGTCGCGCATGTCGGTCGCGATCTTCACGAGCTGAATCGAATCCAGGTCGAACACGTTCTTCGATTGGGGATGATCCCCGAACACCTGGTGGTCCCCGGAAAGGCAGAGCAGGTTGGAGATCCCGAGCGAAGCCGCACCGAGAATATCGCTCTGAGCCGCGATGCGGTTCCGGTCGCGGCACACCATCTGCATGACCGAATCGATGCCCTCTTCCTGCAATATCCTGCATGCCGCCATGCTGCACATCCGCACGACGCTGGTCTGGTTGTCGGTGACGTTGCAGGCATCGACGCTGCCCTTGAGAATTTTCGCCTTTTCCCGTATTACCTCGGGCTTTGCGCCTCGCGGCGGCCCGGCTTCGGCGGTTACGGCGAATTTGCCCGCTTTCAGAACTTTTTCCAGATTCGACTTTGTTTGGCTCATGTGCTATTTCCTCGCTCTATCCCCACCGGCAGCTTGTAGAACCTATAATTTTTAATGCTTCATTAAGTGCCGCCCCTCCGGGGCTCCTTTTAATAGACTCCGTATCCCCCGGGCTTACGCCCGGGGCTATTACTCTTTCGCCCCTTGCGGGGCTCGTTTAACATGCCATTCATTCCGTGGGCTAACGCCCACGGCTAGTTGCTCTCACCCATTACGGGGTGAAACTTCAATGCAACGTCAATATCTTATGCGGACCTCAATAGTTATCTTCATACTCCCAGGGATCACACCCGGGGCTGATGCCACTAATAACCCGGATATTCGGATCTTAAATAATATGGTCACAGGTAACTGCCCCGCTTGATGGAGGCAGCGGGATATAAAACCCGGTTATCGCATATCCGGCCGAATGTACTTGCGCGGCCCGCCGTGGAAGGACTTCGACCAGTCCGCCGGTTCCAGGATTTTCTCGTAATTGTCCAGACAACCCGTCGCTTCCAGCCGGTCAATGATCATCTGCCAGCCGCAGGGTATATCCGGGTTGACTTCGCACTTGCCGTCGCGGGATCCGCCGCAGGGACCGTTGAGCAGGCTTTTGGAACAACGGGTGACCGGACAGATTCCGCCGGTCAGAGGCAGTTTGCAGTCGCCGCACCCCTGGCAGCGCTCGCCCCATTGCCCCTTCTGATCCACGCCGCCCATAAAGAGCGTGTCGACAGCCGGAAAGACTTTAATACCGGATTCGACTTTTTCCGCAACCAGCTGCACCCCGACCCCGCAGGCCATGGACAGGATGACATCATGCTCCTTGGCTTTCTCGAGCATTTCCTCTTCCAGGAATTCCGGGTCGCACTGGCGCTCCAGCGTCATTTTGGTAATGGAGCATTCCTGACCTTTTACCCTGCGGGCCAGTTCAATCATGTCGGCCAGCAGTTCGACTTCCTTCTGCCCCCCGGCGCTGCATACCGTCACGCAGCCGTGACACCCCACCAGCAGGATACGCTTATGGCCCTCCAGGTAGGACATTATGTCTTCAATCGGTTTCAGATCAGCCACAATCATAGTTATTATTCCTCCACGTGCGGAATGGTCAGGCTGCCGTCGAGCAGTATGAGCGCTTTCGCATCTTTGCCCTTTTCCTCGAACGCTTTATCCAGAGCTCCCTGCAGGGAAGAAAACGGGCGAATAAAGATTGATTCCAGTATTTTTGGATCCAGATCGGTAACGGCCCACGTTTGCGCATAGAGACCGACCTCGGCCATCTTGGCCGCTTTGTGATACCCGATGACGAATTTTTTCTCGATTTTATCCAGGGCATCCTTTGGCGAATCCGCCGAACTCAATAATTTTACGAAGGAGTCCTCTCCGATTCCCATGCGGCACTTGGCGACCAGCAGGAGAATACCTCCCTCCTTGAGGGCGTATTTCGCGTTGTCGATTCCCTTCTGCGCCTGGTACAGGTCGATGTCGGACGGGAACTTCACCACGGAAACGACAATATCCGCCTTTTGAGGTATCTTCGCTACGAACACCTCCTCGGCCCTGGACACAGCCGCTTCCATCGATTTGTAGATATCGCCGGCGGTCGCGGCATAGATCCGGTGATTCTTGTCCAGAACGGTGCTGATGGTGAAGATTTCTTTCTTTACCGTCGAAAGCGCATCGATCATGTCCTCGTGAACGGGGTTGCCTTCCAGGGCGAGCGCCCTGGCTTCCTGCTTCAAGGCAAGCTTGTGGTTCTGTTCGATCGTTTTGAACGAAGCAATCCCGGGAAGGAAGGACTTGCGCCCGCCGGTGTATCCGGCAAAATAATGCGGCTCGACCGAGCTGATGATCACGATTTTGTGCGCATCGACGCCGATCTTGTTCACCAGCATTTCCGTACCGTTCTTCGACGTACCCAGATGCACCATTTCGTCGTTCTTCGAATCGTGCGAATGAATGCGGTCCTTGTACTTCGTGTAATATTTTTCGGTAAAGATCTGCAGGTATTCTTCCTCGGTCGGAGCCCGGTGAATCCCTGTCGCCACAATAAAACTGACGTTATGCCCGGCGATATCGTCCTCGATGATATCCAGCACCCGGGCGGTCGGAGTGGGACGCGTGGGATCGTTGACGATAAAGAGAACGTCCCTGGCGCCCTCCAGGAAATCCTTCAAAGTCGGAGATCCGATCGGATTGGTCAGGGCCCGGCGAATAATCTCGGTTTCGTCCCCGATTTCCACTTCGTTGGGCTCGATGATGCCGATAACCGACTGCTCGTCGATCTCCGCGTCAAGCTTCGAATCTTTGCCGTAAGGAATTTCCAGTTTCATTTCTCACTCCCTACCGTCTCGGACTCCGGCGCCAGAGGGCCGAGAGCCCTGATTTCGTCCATAAACCTGGTTGTAGATTCCACGAATTTGGCCTCATTCCCCTGCGGAACTTCAACGACCTGCACACGCTTCGGATCGATGTTGATACGTTCCATGATCCTGGTCAGGTTCTTCATGCGTTCCTTGACCCTGGGGCTTCCGCCGTGTTCGCACTCATCCTCGGGGCAGCAGCAGATCAGCACACCCCAGGCGCCCCGTTCGAGGGATTCCAGAACGGTGTGGGATTTCAACCGGCCGCTGCACGCGGTAATCAATATTTCGAATTCCTTGCTGATCACAAAATCATCGAATTGCGCATGCTTCAGTCCCGGATAGCTGGAATAGCCGCAGGAAAACACAATCGCCTTGGCGTCAGGATTAGTCGGATCGTTCAGGAAAGCATCCACCTTGTCCAGAAGTTCGTTCGGATTGGTGCCGAAACCCCGCCCGATGGTTACGCCGCATTCGGGGCAGATATCGAAACAACTGCCGCAGCTCTGACATTTGAGCACATCCGTTACGACCTTGCCGTCCTTAAAGCTTCGGGCCTCATGCTCGCACATTCGGATGCAGTTCAGGCACCTGGCGCACACATCGTGGTCCGTCAGGGATGTCGTTCCGACAACGTCGAAGCCGGACTCGACAAAGAACGCCCGGGCATCGTTGTAGACGTCCTGAATCGGCACGCCTGACGCGCAGGCTTTCTCGCAGCGGCCGCAATGAAAACACTCGAAAAGCTTGTTGGCAATATAGTCGGAGGGCTCAATTTCCCCGCTCAGCATTCCGTAAAGCAGAATCAGCTTGCCGCGGGGGCTGTCCGCTTCCCAACCGGTTTCCTTGTAGATCGGGCATTGATCGTAGCAGTATCCGCATCGGATACACTTACTAAGGGCGCTTCTCCATTTTTCTAATTTGCTGAGGTCAGTCATTGTATACCTGCTTGTTATGATGATTGATAACGTAAAGTGGTTTCTTCGACCCAATCGTCCGGGCCATCCATCAGTTTTCCCGGATTCAGGATGTTATTGGGATCGAACGCTTTCTTGATTGCACGCATCAGTTCCAGACTGGCCGCTTTCTCTTTCTTAAAGGCCGCGGCTTTGGACATTCCGATGCCGTGCTCTGCGGAGGTCGTGCCGCCGACGGAACGGACAAAATCGTAGATTTCCGAAACGGCCGACCGTGCATTCTCCCAGGAAATTTCCTTATCGGTATCCATCAGGATCTTGGTGTGCATGCAGCCGGCGCCGCAGTGGCCGTAGGCTGTCATAACAAGGCCGTATTTATCCGCAATCTCGTGGATCTTGTCGGCGCATTCCGCCATCTTGGAAAAAGGAACGGCCATATCGTCAGCCAGTGATGTGGATGCGAGACTCTCGTCGTACTTCGAGAGAGAGGGAAAGAGCTTGGCGCGTCCGGCCCAGATTCGGGCTCTTTCCTTGGCTTCGTAACTGCTTTCCAAATCAAAACCTTTGTGTTTCTTGCAGATGTCCTGGATCTTCCCGATTTCGACGTCAATCATCTCTTTCGCCATGCCGTCGGCTTCATAGAGCAGGATCGCTTCAACTTCCGGCAGCCCGAGATTGTTTGCCTTGTTGACGGCTATGATGGCGATCTTGTCGATAAGCTCCAGCATTGAGGGCTGGCAGCCGCTGCCCATGATATCTGCGATGGCATCCCCGGCTTCCGACAACTTGTTGAACTTGGCGCTACCCAGGCAGCGCAGCTTGGGAATGGGGACAAAACGCAGACTGGCCTCGACGATTACGGCCAGGGTTCCCTCCGATCCTACCATCAGCTTCTCAAGCTGATAGCCTGAAGCCGACACGCGGGTAGTGGATCCGAAGGAGAGAAGCTCTCCGTTTGCAAGAACCACCTTCACCGCCAGGGTTGCATCGCGCGCGGCGCCGTATTTGACGGAGCGTCCTCCGGATGCATTGTTGGCGATTTCGCCGCCGACGGTGGCCACAACACTGGAAGCCGGTGTGGGCGGATAGAAAACCCCGTAAGGCTTGAGGGCTTTATTGAGATCGTCGTCCACGACCCCCGGCTCCACCCGGCAGTAGCCGTCCTGGGGATTGATCTCGAGGATACGGTTCATCGCCTTCATGTCCAGAACGATGCCTCCCCGGACCGGAACGACCTGCCCGCACATGCCGGAACCGGATCCTCTCGGTATGACCGGAATTCGTTCGCTGTTGGCATAGCGCATAATCGCCTGGACCTGCTCCGTGTTTTGCGGCCGGACGACTACATTGGGCCGAGCCTCATGAACCGAGGAATCGGAGCCGTACACGTAAAGGTCGGCCGGATTGTCCAACACGTTGTTCTCACCAACAATTTCTTTTAATTTTTTGATGCTTGCAGAATTCATAGCCCCATCCTCGCATAGGAAGTCACCGCATTCCTGCTAATGACGGAAAGGTATAGGATTTAATAAAGCCATTCAGAGGAGTAATGCAGCTTACTATTATGCCACTCCACAGGGGTAAATCCAATTATCCCTGATGTATTTAAATTAACATAGGCGCACAGAAAAATCGATCTAAAATTTATCGGGCAAAGTCCGCTTCTCCCTGCAAATAAAGCATTATAAGGTCGGCCTGATTGTAGAGGCGAACCTTGTGTTCGCCCTTTTCCCTTCTCCAAAAAGCCCTGCTTATCGCTTCAGGGCGAACACAAGGTTCGTCCCTACAGGATTCCGCAAGGTACCGTCCTTACAGGCCACAGGTGCCGGGGGATCTCCCTGCGAATTGGTCCACCAATTTGACGAAGAAGGATGAACACAAGGTTCACCCCTACAATTCATTTCTCCACCAAACCATTGAAATCGATTAGATAGATGCTACGGAATCAGGCGGGATCAGGAGCCTTCTTTGACGAGAACCGTCTTGATGGTTTCGAGAATAATCAGCCCGTCGAGCATCCACGACATGTTTTTAATGTAGAATAAATCATACTGCAGCTTTTCCACCGTCAGATCCATGGAATTCGTATAGCCGTAATTGACTTGGGCCCATCCGGTGATTCCGGGCTTCACGATGTGACGCAGGTTGTAAAAAGGAATGGTCTCTGTCAGTTGTTGAACGAAATGGGGCCGTTCGGGCCGCGGCCCGACAAAACTCATGTCACCCTTGAACACGTTGAACAATTGTGGCAACTCATCCAGGCGAAGTTTGCGCATGAGTTTGCCGATACGCGTAATCCTTGGATCTTCTCTGGTTCCCTTGCTCCATACGGGTCCTGTGTCGCTTTCGGCATCCTGGACCATGGATCGGAATTTCCAGAGCGTGAAAGTCCCTCCGTCCTGGCCTACACGCGCCTGTTTGTAAAAAACCGGCCCCCTGGAATCCAGCTTGATCAAAACCATCAGCAAAAATATTACTGGAAAGAACATAAGGAGCAGTATGGAGGAAGCGACAATGGAAAGAATGCGCTTTTCTATCAATAGCCGCTTGGACACTCCAAATCCGGTATTAAAAACCATCCAGCTTGGCTTGAGGTTTTCTATAGGGATTTTCCCTGCGACGCGTTCGTAAAAGGTGGTGACTTCCTCGATCTGAATACCCTTGGTCTTGAAATCTAGAAGCTCCTGGATGGGCAGCTTGCCGCGACGATCCGCCAATCCGACTATTATGCGATCCACACCCTCTTTTGCGACCAGTTTCGGCAGATCCTGGTAAGTGCCGATAACTTTCGGGTTCACAACCGATTGACCCACAAGCTTCGGATTGTCGTCGACAAAACCGAGTATCTGAATCCCCAATTCCGGACGCCGTAATATTTCCTTTACAACCTCCCGGGCCAGGTTCCCCGTCCCGAGCACAATCATTTTGGTTTTGGGAGTCCGTTTGCCGAAATACATGCGCAGCATGGTGTGCCAGAATATGAGAAAGATCGCGCTGAAGATCAGGCTCAGGCCGAACACTCCCCGTCCGACCGTCAGGACCGGCGCAATATAATAGAGAATCCACAGGCTGGCTGTTGCCATAACCAATGCCTGGAAAAGCCGGATGATATATACTTTCGATGCCTGCAGTTGGCGGAAATCATAAATATCATTCAGGTGCAGAAAAAGCTGGAAAATGATTGCAATTAGAAGTGCTTTTGGAAGTATTTGATGCTTATCAACCGCAGTAGGAGAAAAGGGAGACTCGTGCAGACGCGCATAATAAGCGACCAGGACACACCAGACCAATAGCAGCGTTTCAGCAAAAACCGCGCCGAACTTCCGTAAAGCAAGGTACTTCCACATAAATGATTCTTAAATTCCCCTATACTTGATTAAACACCTCTTCATAAGACTTTTCGGCAAATTTTTAAAGCAAATTAATTTAAATGAATTAGTCCTCAGACTAAAATTTCATGAAGATACTGATCGCCCGCGAGTAGTACAGTACGGATTCATTTAAAACATCCTAAACCGATACTTTTCCTCCAAAAGGCCTACTTAAAAGCGGCTATTTATTTTCGAGAAGTCACATAATTATAATTTAAATCTTGATCACACGTCAATAACATCGCCGAAAAAAACGGTTTTCTATTAGTTCTGCCGCTTCTGGGAAATTTCTCGTCGGATTTTCAGCCGATAGATGTATTTTTCGTAATTTGTGCAGTCGGATTCCTGAAGATTTGCAGGCGGCTGCATACATCCGAGACGGTTGAAAAATGAAAATCCGTCAGAAGCCGTTCAATTTTACCCTGCATTTTCTTAAGGTTGGTATAGTGCCTGAGTTTCGAACGGAGCGGGGCAGATATTCGTGGCTGTTCAGGATCGAGTTCCCAGGGATGGAAATAGACCATGACAGGCTGTTTTTCGGCATTGTTAATCTTCCTGATGGCCCATCGTGTAAAACCGTAAGGCAGGAGCCTCAGGTACCCTCCGCCGCCTATTCCTATATTTAAATTGCTCATGCCTATTGTGGTAAGAGGAAATTCAAAGATATTGCTTCGCCAATGAGGAAACCTCGGGGAGTCCGGAATGCCGTAAAGATCGTGCCTGACGGGAAATATGGAAGAATCGATTGTGAATCCTTCCTCCGCAAGGATATCCAGGGCCCATAGGGTGGATTCAATGATAGAAAAGCTGGGAGCTCGATAGCAGGAAACAGGCTCCTGCGTCTGGGCCGTTATTCGCTGCCGGGCCAAATAAACGTCCTGGCGGAATTTCTCCGGAGTCTGGCGGTTTATATGCTGGTGGGCATATCCGTGGCAGCCGATTTCATGACCGGCGTCCGCGATCTGCCTGACCAGCCGGGGAAAACGTTCTGCAATCCAGCCTAAAATATAAAATGTCGCTGTTGTTTGATGTTCAGCAAATATCTCGAGGGTAAGATCGACGTTTCTTTCAACCCGGCATTCGTGCGCATGCCAATCATCGCAGCGGATCCGTGCAGCAAATGCCTCGACATGAAAGTAGTCTTCCACGTCAACGCTGAGGGCGTTCAGAATGGATGTTTGACGCGGAGAATGCAATACCTGCTACTCTTTCTGCTTTTTGGATTTTCCGTAATAATACTTGTAGTAATACCTGGACGGATATTTCTGTCTCTGGCGATTAAACACAATGCCGCTGATTCTCTCTCGACCGATTACGTCGATTGTATTCTTAACAAGCTTAGCCGGGGTTGAATTGGCTCTCACTACCAGTATAACCGCATCGCAAAGGGGCACCAACAGGGTTGCATCTGCCAGGGACAAAACCGGCGGGGAATCGATTACAATCCAGTCAAAATTTGCCGCGGCAGTTTTTAATGTCTGCTCAAGAAGAGGAGAACTGAGCAATTCCGTAGGATTCTGGGGTAGAGATCCGGATGGCAAAAAGTAAAAATCCAATTCAGAGGACTTTAAAAGTGAGTCGAAAAAGCCAATGTTGCCCTGCAAAACCTCCGACATTCCTATACTACTGGATGAACCGTTTACCCCAAGGTTCCGTCCGGATCTGGGTTTTCGCATATCACAGTCCAGCAAAGCCACCCGCTTCCCCGGTTCCTGAGCAAAAACACCCGCCAGCCCGGAAGAAGCGAATGTCTTCCCCTCCTCCGGTACGCTGCTGGTAATTAAAACCGTCTTAATTCCCTTCTCTTTTTTTAAGCGCCCCAGTTTGGTTCGGAGCAGCCGGAATTGTTCTCCGGCGATTGTAAAGGGATCCAGTGAAATCTTAAGATTCTGGTTGGCACCGGAAAGATCAAACCGGTCTGCTTTAAGCACTTCCTCTTCCACCGGCACGGACGGTACTTCATCGTTGAGAACAGTTTCTTCAGAAATTTCTTTCCGGGCTTCAACATGGGATTCCGAAACAGGCTCCTTCCATTCAGGTTCCGGCTCAGGAGACGGAGGGCTCTTCCTCTTTTCAGTCCCGGTCTGTTTAAGAAAATTAAATATTTCGCTCATGTATCCTATCGCAGCAGTTTGTCGCCGACCCTTATTGTCTAGTGAGTTAATAAAATCTCAGGCCCTACCCTTCGTTAAGTAACGTAAATCCCAAAATTTCGTAAAACTGAACGCGTCTATTTCCAGTCGCCCAACTTAATATTTCAGGTACTGAATATTTTTGAACGGGCTTAAAGAGCGACAGCAACTACCGCATTCCATAACCACAGTCCAGTTATTATCTTTATCGGTGGATTTCCCCTTTTCTTTCCTCTTATTTATGCGCTTTTAGCCAACCTCTCTATTTTACGCTTTCTAGTATGCTTTGACGGTATTTCATAAACAGAAACCAGAACAGGTACCTTGAGCACCGCCGATGCCTCTTCCTCGGTACTTAAAGTGGAATCAAACAATTCGCGTCCGAAGGCGGCGCCAATTCCCAAAATGAATGCTGCGCCAAATCCTATAATAGCCATCTGCTTCCGATCCGGGAAGACCGGCTTCTCGGGAAGATTCGCCTCGTCGATGACCTTGTAGGAATCCGTATTGCTGCTCGTTTCGAGGTTGGATGTCAGCTGCGCCTGGAATTTATCACTCATCAAACTGCCGTACTGGCGCTCCAATATATTCCTTTGTCTTTCCAATGCTCCCAATTGCTGGTCGACAATCGGCGCCTGTCTTATTCGATCTTCATAAACTTTCAAACGGCTAACGATGTCGGCTTCCATCTTTTTCAGTCTTTCGACTTCATTATTTAGTTTTTCAGCCTGAATCTTAATCTCCGCAGTCGCCATATCCAGCATCCAGTCCGTCTCGGATGAACCGGATTCAATCTGTTCCGTTGCCGGGTCGTTCGCGGCCATGCCGAGCGGAGTCAAATCGGAAGAATCGGCAACAGGCGCTCCCTCTGAAGCACTCTTTGCCAATTGTCGCTTCAGATCCTCCACTTCCCTGGAAACCCGATGTACATCCGGGTGGCTGGGTGTATATCGCAACAACAGAGCCTCAAGCTCAGCCTCCTTGGCCATCAATCGGGGATCGGACAGGGCGGTGTTTCCCGCATTCGTTCCGGGAAGCGCCAAATCAGCCGGATCCATGAAATTATTCTGAGCTAAAACATCCAGCCTCTTTGTCTGTTCTTCCGCCTGGGCATCAAGCACCTTCTGTTGAGCATAGAGCTTTTCGATTTGGGTATTTACTTCCTCCAACTGTTCCTTCAATTGCCTGAACATACGAGCGTTCTCACTGGCCTGAGGAGGGAGGAGAACGATATGTTGAGATTTGAAGTCCTTAATCTCTTCTTCCTTGGACGTAAGTTTCTGCTCCACCTGACGAAGCTGTTCATCGAGGAACTGATCGGTTTCCATTGCCCGGAATTTCCTGGTTGAACGGCCCGACTGGATCAGCATATCCACAATCCGCCGTGTAAACGACTGCGCCACCTGAGCATCCGTTGCAATAAAAGAAACGGTAAAAGTATTGCGGGATGTACTCTGCACTATAATATTATTCGTGATCGCTCGAATCGCGTTTTCCATTAAAAAATCATCTTCGGTTCCATAACCATAGAGCTGAAATTCCTGGATCAGGCGTTCAAGAAAAGTCCGGCTTTCGATGAGCTGGCGGATTGCTTCCATCTTCTCCCTGGTGCTTGAGGCATCGGGAGGTCGAACGTAAGTGCTGGGTATAGGAGGCTCCTCAACCTGGATCATTGCACTGGATCGGAAAAGATCCGGTTTCAGCTGGGAATATACTATTGAGGCTCCTATTGTCAGAATGAAAACAGCGACGGCATACCACTTCCTCTTCCATAAGATTTTTAAAAAATCAAACGGTTCCAGGGTTTTTAAATCCTTCATTGTAAAGTCCTCTGCAGATCACAGTCTTAATCAGTATGGATGATCCATCAGAACCATCCCGGCATATTATTTATCCGGCTTTTCTCCGTGCCGGCCAGACAAATTGAAAGCCCATATATGCCGTTACACGTTCTATATCCAGTCCTTCTATATCCAAATTACGCGGTTGTTGCCTCTGATAATAACTGTTTAATGTCATGTTGAGGTTGGAGCTCAATGCAAAACTCAATCCGCCTCCGCTGGAATATATTTCCAGGAATCTGGGACCGAGGACGTCCTTGCTACGAATATAACTGCTGTTAAGTCGTACGTTCATCCAGGGAGTCGCCCTATATCCAAATTCAGCCGTTATCCGATCCGAGCGCCGTAGACCGGAAATACCCAGGGTGGAAGAAAAACCATGCTGATATCCAATCGTAAATGTTGTATTCAAGGATGTGCGTCCTATTCCGGCACTTACATTTTCCATCACACGGATTTTTTCTTCATAATCCGAAAAGTCGGCGCCTCCTCCCATCCAGAGTCGCCAGGAACCACGGCTCCAACTGAAATCGAGTCCGGATAATTGCACGCGATGGATCCTGGTATCCCGGTACTCCTCACTCTCAGAAATCAGGTATGCCGCATAGCTGTTCGTCAAAGACAGCCAGTCTGTCAGTTTGACGTTGAACTGTCCCCCTAACGTAAAAGTATCGCTTCTATCCCTGATGTGTTCCGAGTATCTGTATAGTGCATATGTCGCGGATAACCCCGTGCTTATTCTGTCGCTCAATCGATGGCGGAGTCCGGCACCGAATGCGTTCCTGACAATTTTCTGCTGCGCATACAGGACTTCATCGGACATAATCGGTCCGTATTGTGAAGGGGAGTACATCGAAGGAAAGGACCAGGAATCATTGTAGGTGTAAGTGAATTGATTGCTGAACTGCAGAGATGTGGTTCTTGAAATTTGGTAGGAATACTGAGCGTTCGCACGATAATCGGGATCGTCGTAATTATCCCTTTTGTAATAATGTCGGTATCCGGAGCCGAAATCCAGATGCAGCTTCGATCTTCGCCTGCCGGCATTAAAGAAAACCTGCCCCGAAAAGGCGGAAAACATAGAGGATCTGCCTTGTCTGCTGGTTTCGGAGATATTCTCCGAATAGCCTTGACTTGCGCTCAGTGAAAAACCGAACTGATTGCGTGAATTGAGGAAAACATCTTCCTGGAAATCCTGGGCTCCCCGTGATCTTGCGTCCCCGTATCTGGTTTCCGGGAACAGCTCAACATTTTCGCCCCTGACCGGGACCGGGATAACGGCTTCATCTTCCAAAGATTGATCGACTGTTTCCTGGGAGTCATCGTAAGACGGGTAAACCGGAACGGGAATGATAGAATCATTTTCCAAAGATTGGTCGGCTGCATCGGGTGAATCGTTATGGGATGGGTAGGAAGATTCCTGCGCTAAGGAAATTCCGGAGGCGCCGACCAAACAGATAAGGAACCCAATCAATGTTCTCATATTTCTTTTCTTTGAATAGGCGAAATTCGTTGTCTTAGCCTCCGGGAACAATGATGATGTCCCCGTTCTGAAGAGTTATATTCTGCTGAAGGTTTTTGCCCTTGGAAACATCCTTATAGTTGAACCTGAAAAACTTTTTCTTTCCTTCTTTTCTGATAATTGCGATATCTTTCTCATCCGCATATTCGCGAAGTCCGCCGGCCCGTGCAAGCAGTTCGAGCACTGTCATGGGAGATCCTAGGTAATAGACACCCGGTTTTGCTACCTGCCCCTGAACAGTAACAGTCAGGCTTGCGATTCTCAATATAACCACGGAGACCGTGGGGTTGGAAACATACTCTGTATATTTCTCGGTAACACTTTCCTGCAGCTGTTTGGTGGTCAAGCCGCTGGCCACAACATCCCCGATAAGTGGAAGACTTATCTTGCCGTCCGGCCGTACCATGACTTCTTTTACCGACAGTTCAGGTTCTCTCCAGACACTGACGGCCAGGGTATCTTCCAATCCGATGACAAAATCTTCCGGAATTTCAGAAAATTCATTACCAGAATCAGAGTTCTGACCGGGCAGAGCAACGGAGCAAGTCATTAGAAGCAATAATAAGGTGATCCGCAATAATTTCATATCTTAACCTCGTTGTCAGAATTCATATCGGCAGAGTAATAAAAAAGTGAAGCTTTCAGCCAGGAATATTTCCCAAACGATCTTAAAAACCCTAAAATACCGATTTACGGACAGTTTAAGTAATAGTACTTCAGCAGAAAATAAAGGGCAAATAGAATGCTAAAGAACCAACATACATAAATTATTTACGTAAAACCACAGGAGCTGATTATACTTGATTATTTGTTTCATGGCTTTAAAGATTGTATTCATATGCAGATCCTGACAGACATCCAAAAATAACGTATCCACAAACGATCCTTTCGTTAAGAGTGAGGGAAGATCATGCGGGACAGCCCGATATTCATCTTTTCAGCCGGATGGAGATCCGGCAGTACCATGCTGCAGCGACTAATCATGGCTTCCGGAAATATCCTGATCTGGGGAGAAGCCGGGGGGGGCCTGAACTGCCTGGAGGAAACATTCGAGCGATATCGCCAGATGCTGGGCGATGGACACGCAACCTTCCGATATGGTTTTGGAGGAAACGGGGCGGAACAATTCAGGAATTTTGTCAAAATGATGGAAAACCGGACGCATCAGTGGATTGCATCCATGAATCCTCCGCGTGAGACCATTTCAGAAGCCATGAAGGAATGCCTGCTAAACATCTATTCAAAACCTGCCGAAAAAATAGGGTTTAACAGATGGGGTATCAAGGAAGTTCAGTCCGGGATTCAAACCGCGGATTTTCTAAAAACACTGTTTCCGAATTCCAGGTTCGTTTTTCTTGTGCGAAATCCTTTTGCATGCATGCTGTCCATCAAACGCAGAAACTGGATCGATGCCGCGGATATGAAAGATCCGCTATCCTACTTTTTACTGATCTGGAAAAAACTCGCTTCAGAGTTTAAGCGTGCACCCTACGGCTTTTTCGTAAGGTTTGAAGATCTCATTTCCGATTCCTATGACGCGACGCCTCTTGCAGACTATTTAGGAATAAAATCTCTGTCACATGGATTCATAGAAAAAAGCCACGCGGACTGGAAACAGCAGAATTCGGATAATTTGTCATTTTTTGAACGAAATAAAATCAGGCGATTGGTCGGCCCGGAAATGAAAATATGCGGATATTGAAAATCCGATAATTCCCCAAGGCGTGAATATGAGAAATGTATCGATCATAATTCCCTGCTACAACGGCGGCAGGTATTTACGGGAAGCCATAAATTCTGCCATGGAACAAACGTACAGCAGGAAGCAAATCGTTGTAGTGGACGACGGATCGACGGACAACTCTCCCAACATCTTGAAGGAATATATTCCCGATATAAAAATCATCACGCAAAGAAATTCAGGACAACCCAAAGCAAGAAATTCAGGGGTAAAAGCCAGCAACGGCGATTTTCTGGCTTTTTTGGATTGTGACGACTGGTGGGACAAAACATTTCTTGAAAAAATGATGGACAGCATCGAGGACGAGGAAACGATCGGCTACTGCGGTTGGCAGAATGTAGGACTACCCGACGGGAAAGGTCGTCCGTACATTCCGCCGGATTATGAAGAGAACGGCAGTAAAATTGAAACACTGCTCCGACAAAACATATGGCCCATCCATGCCGCCGTAGTCAGCAGAAAAAAATTCGATGAAACAGGCGGTTTCAACCCGGAATGGACCTCAGGGGAAGATTATGATTTCTGGCTGAGGACGGCAATAAAATCGAAAATTGTGCTTGTACCGGAGGTTCTGGCTTTTTACCGCCATCATGCCTCCACACAAATCACAAAAAATCGTTTTCTTATAGCCAAAAATCATTGGCTCATTCAAAAGGATTTTCTAAAGAGAGAGAAAATTCTGGCTGCAAAGCTGGGAAGAAAAAAAATATCGGTTCTGACAAAAGGGGAACTTAAAAGAACTGGATTTGTTTGCTACTGGGCTGGGGATCTGGAAAATGCCCGAAAAATTTTCAGATTTGCACTATTGAAAGGATGTCTGCATTTTAAGGATTTAAAATACGCGCTGCCCGCATTTTTCCCTTATAAAATACACCGTTTCCTGCTGAAATTTTTTCGGTAAATTCCCGGAATCATGCCCATATTAATCCTCATCTACTACAGCCGGCATTATTCCTCCCCCCGTCCCCGGGAAACGCTGTCAAATCCGAAGTATTTTTTTACTATCCCTATGCGCCAATTTGTTTTACACACGCCCGGAGACCTCCCCTCTTTTCGGCAATTATTTAATTATCAGCCCTTACCCGTATTTCTCACGAAGCCACATGAGAAATGCGGGCTAAAATCCTTGGTTTGTAAGAGGATATTACGTATCATTTAGCGACTATATGACGATACATAAGACAAAGTCTCGAAGCACAACTCGAATTCGTGACAGACGGCTTATGCAACTAAAAATCAAGTAAAAAGGGATGATCAAAACTCCACTATTCGCGCTGGCTTGCATTTTTATATTTCCGGCATATATTGCGGATGCCCGCACCCTGGAAGTCGGTCCCGACCAAAAATACACAACACCCTGCCAGGCATTTAAGGACGCTGGAGATGGGGACACAGTCCACATCAGCGCCGCGGGCAACTATGATGGAGACGTTTGCCGCATAACAGCCAACAAGCTTGTAATCCGAGGCATCTATGGAAGAGCGAAGATCGATGCCGCGGGGCAGGATGCGGAAGGAAAAGCAATCTGGGTCATCGGCGGCAACGATGTCACCATCGAAAATATTGAGCTGTCGGGATGCAGCGTACCGGCCAAAAACGGCGCGGGGATCCGTCCGGAGGGGACCAATCTTACCGTTCGTAACTGCTATTTTCATCACAACGAAAATGGAATACTCTGCGGGAAGAATTCCGCAAGTGAAATTCTGATAGAAAATACCGAATTTTCAGACAACGGCTATGGAGACGGGTATTCCCACAACATATATATTGGAAACATCCGGAAACTGACAATGAAATTCTGCTATTCCCATCACTCGAACGGAGGTCAGCTCGTCAAATCGAGAGCGGTTCAGAATTTCATTCTTTACAATAGATTAACAGATGAAGGGGGGAGCAATTACGAGCTCGATCTGCCGAATGGCGGAATATCCTACGTCCTAGGCAATATCTTCCAGCAAAGCCGGACAACAACAAACAGCGCCATCCTTTCTTTTGGTGTTGAAGGTCCCGCACCGGCAAATAAACTCCTTGTTATGAATAATACCTTTGTCAATGACCGCTATACCGGATTGTTTATTCAGGTCGATGGAAGAGTCAAAGAACCGGCCTTGATCGTCAATAATATTTTTTCCGGTAAAGGAATAAAATGTTCTCAGGAAAATGCCTTGATTCTGGCGAACTTTTTGGAATCCGATCCCCAGTTTAGAGCTTCCTCGAGATTCGATTATCGTCTGAAGGTGCTTTCTCCATGCATTGATGCAGGTGCAGATTTAAAAAAGCTGGGGATGGAAGCCTTTATCCCGAGATACGAATACGTCCATCCCTGTGGATCCAGGCCCAGAATCATAAATCACGCTGTCGATATCGGAGCTTATGAGTACGCGCCAGGATACAGATAACATCCGGCACGCTATCCACTCGCAAGTAAAAAAGGATTGTTCAGAATGCACAGCCTAAGTTTTACATTTTGCACTTACAATCGCGCAGACAGGCTGGAGAAGCTGGTTTCCGCCATGCGCAGTCAGGAATGCAGCATTCCCTTTGAAATACTAGTAATCAACAATAACAGCACAGACCATTCAGCAGAAATTTTGGAAAAGCTGGCACAAATGCCCGGTCCTGTATTGCGCTGGGTAAACGAACCGGTTCAGGGGATTGTCTCGGCACGCAATCGGGCAATTGCAGAATCGTTCCACAATGACGTCATGATTTTCGTTGACGATGATGAGATTCCCCTTCCCGGGTTGCTCCAGAGCGCTGTAGACTGCATCGTCAAAGATGGAGCCCAATGTGTCGGGGGGCGGGTTAAAATAGATTTTTCTACTGTTTTACGGCCAAAATGGTTGACGGATAACCTGCTTGGATTTCTGGCGGAAGTAGACTATGGCCCGGAAGCATTTTGGATCAAAGACGACTCAACTCCTGTCTGGACGGCAAATGTTGCATACCATATGGAGCTATTCCGCCAAAACCCCCAGCTACGTTTCGACAAGAATTATGATCGATTGGGCAAGGGGATCGGGGGAGGGTCTGACAAAAGAATGTTCCTGAGTCTGCTCAAGCAGGGAGCCCGTATTCGGTATTGCCCTCAAATGGCGGTCTTGCATGATGTTGAACCCTGGCGTCTTGCACGCAGTTATTTTTTAAAACTGCATTATCTCGACGGGTTGCGCCGCGGGCAGTTTGAGATGCATGACTATCCCAGGACTATATTCGGTTTTCCACCTTTTTTGGCCGCTCATTTAATCAGGGACTCGATAAGAACTATTGGCAAGCTGGCAATCAACCGTCCTGAATTGATACGTCAAGCTATGACAATGTGTCATACATGGGGGCTTATCCGAGGATACAGGAAACGCTCGTTCATGACGATTCGACAGAAAACATAATCCGTCGGTATACCATCAAAAAAATATTAAAGACTTCACTTGAATCCGAAAATAACAGGAATAGTGCCGTCATTGTGAAGGCTCCTGAGATTTAATGTTGAAATTAATAGACTTGGAGTTTTCTCTATGAATTCAATAATCTGTCCGGGAATTTCAGATTAAAATAAACATAATGTAGGATTAAAATATTGCCGACGATTTAAGGGCCTTTATTATGGTATAGCTAACGTGTATCCGAACAGCCTTGATTTCCATAATATATTCATTTAAAACAACTTAAGAAAAATCAAGGCTGTAACTTGAGGGGCGAAGCTGTGTAACCACCGCAACGGAAACATATTCAATCGTTTCCCTTCCCGGGATTACAAACTTGAGAAAGAAAACACGCATGTTCCCCGCAAACCACATAATCGCAACCAGGAATTATTTCATTGAACACTGACTACGACCTGGGATCCAAGATAAAAAGCGGAGCCTTCTGGATATATATACAAGGCTGGTTCGGCGCCGTATTACATTTTGCTTCAGGCATTGCCCTGGCCCGGTTGATGGAACCGGAAGATTTTGGAGTCTTTCATGCAGTAAACGCCTATTCATCGTTATTAGTTCAACAGGTTAATTTTGGAATGCCCGGCGCTTTGCTGCAGGCACGGGAACTCGAAGACTCCCAGTGGAACTCGGCATTCTGGGTTATGGAAGCAATCGCCGCCCTGTGTACTATATTAGTGCTGTTCTTTTCAGGTTGGCTTTCACAATTTTATGCAGACGATCGTTATACAACCATTATACGGCTATCTTGCGTAAACTTATTCATTATGCCGTATATGCAGATAAATGGTTCCATTCTGCGCCGTTCGATGGATTATAAAACCGTCAGTCATATATTAATGTTTTCCTCATTCTTCAGCATTGGGGTAAGCGTCACTCTTGCAGCGTTGGGGTTGGGACCTTACAGTTTGTTGATCAGCGGGATCGTAAGCTCTTTTCTATCAGCGCTTCTTATGAAACGAAAAGCACCGTGGCAACCACAATTGGCTTTCAATTGGGAAGGTTTGAAACCATTGGTCCGTTTCGGCTGGCGTCTTCATTTAAATAAAAGTCTAAACATGTTTGCGACTCGAGTTGACAACATGATGGTGGGAAGCATTATGGGAGTAGGCCAACTTGGATACTACAATCGCGCCTTCAATCTCTCAAGAATGCCTGTTACCGAACTCATGGGACGCCTTTACCAGATCTTCTTTACCGGTTTATCCAGGATCCAGAACAATCTCGAATATTCCCAGAAAATGCTGCAAAAGATCGTCGGCACAATGTGCCTGGCCATTTTCCCCTTTTTAATCATTCTTATACTACAGGGAGAAAACGTCATCGTAATTTTATATGGCGAAAAGTGGCTTCCATCCGCAATGCCGTTAAAAATTATGGCGTTGGGATCATTCCCATATCTTATCGCCGTTACGCTAGGTTCTTTGTCGGATGCTCAAAACCTGGTAGCCAGGGAAACGCCAATTCAGGTTTTCAATGCCCTGGCTACTATTGTTGCAGTCCTTATAGGTTCAAGATGGGGATTGGAGGGCATTTCATGGGGAATTGCCGTAAAATCATTTCTTTTATTGATCCTTTTACAGCAAATGATTGCAAGATCACACGTTAAGCTGAAGTTCGTCCGCCTGATTCAGGCAATCATACCCGCGATCATCGCTTCAATGGCTGGATTTGCAGCAGGGGGCACAGCCGATTACGTACTCCACCACTTTTACCCGGGTTCAGCCTATTTACACATCAGTCTTGTTATCCTGGCTGTCTTTACAACCTACGGAATCACAATATTTACGATCGCACGCTTCAAACCGGACAATGAAATGCTGGCATCCAACTTAAAGATTTTCAAAGAAATTTTCACCAAGCTACGTGCCCGGTTATTCGGCTTATTCAAATCGAATTAGGCTGTTATTCCGGACCATCGATGAAGCCTCCAATGCGGTGTCCGCTTCCGAACCCGACCTGCCTAAACAGACGATGATCTTGAAAAGTAGATATCCGCTCCCACTTGTCTAATTCAAGTTTTTATGACCCCTATCACGGTTTCCTTCCGATAAGTATCCTATGTTTTATGTGATGATATTTCCAATCATACCGATAGACGACATTCACATTAGAAGCAGAAGAGATTGAAAAACAGGGATTTAACCGGGAGAAACAAGGATTTAAAAATCCAAGGTAAAACAGGCAGGTAAAATATGAAATACGGCATTATGGCAAAACTGTTTTGCGGTCTTATTTTTATAGTGCTTTCCCTTCAATCGGCAAATGCTTTCCAAACCAGCACCCCACCGGGAGTTCCCACAGGCCTGATAGAAAGGATTCCATTAAACGTACCCATTACAATCAAGGAAACGGCTGGAGTCGACGGCAATAATTATCCAGTGGATGTTGTTGTCCCTTTACCAATAAACGGATTCTCCAGCGTAGATAATTTCAGAATTGCCGATGCAGAGGAAAAAACGGTTGACGCGCAATTCAATATTATTAATAGGTGGAACGACAAAGATAAGAGCATTCGTCATGTTAAAGTGCATTTTCAGCCTTCCGTATCACCATATACGGGAGCGCCCAACAGCGGTCGAACTGTTTATTATCTAAGAAATGACGGCGGCGGCTACAGCATGTCGACCGAACTGACGGTGGACACATCCAATCCGGACATTATTACCGTTATAACCGGCCCCTTGAAATTCACGATCAACAAAAACCGATTCACCATAATCGACCAGGCATGGCTGGACACCAATAACAATCATTCTTTCGATGACGAAACGCCGATTTTAAAATCAGAGATTTCCAATGGCGGCGATTATGAGGGATTGTGGGGACAACAGCTGGATTCGGCACGCGATGACATCACCTATACAATTGAAGAATCGGGTCCGATGCGTGCAGTCATCAAAGCATGGGCGCCAACACTCTATTATGGCGCCGATTACATGGATGAAGGCGATGGAATGGATCCGGCTCATCAGCATGGTTTCGCGGTAAGAATATATGCCTACGCCGGAAAATCATTTGTGAAAGTCGATTACCAGCTTCAGAACGCTGCAAAGAATTCAAAGTGGTCCTGGCCCCTGTACTTTGATCACCTTAATCTCAATTTCGCCCTAAACATGAGCCCTGCCGGCATCAGAGTCCGGGCAGATCAAGGAGATGGAGCGGTAGAAAGTGGGATGCTGGAGAATTACTCGAACGGGCTTATACTAAAAAATATCGGTCCCGTAACCGCAACAGACGACAGCCTGAGAAGCACTCCAGACTCTATATTCCGGATAGAGGAAGGCAACGGTACACTACTGGACACATGGGAAATTGACGAAGCTGACTTGTACGACGCCCCGCCGATGTCAACGTTCATGGACGTGGATAACGGCTCTGTCGGCATTGCAATCACAATGCGCAATTTCTGGCAGATGTGGCCGAATGGTCTGCAGGTAGATGCCGATGGAACCCTGCGCATCCAGATGTGGCCGGAATGGTCCTGTTACTGGAATGATGACGGCGGACACCTGGGTCAATTGGGGAGTTGTACAGATGAGGATCCAAAAGCCCGTTGGGGAAGCTACTTCCTGTTCGATATGCAGTACACTTATAAAGAGGCCTTGATTTTTTTCCATGACACCGGAACAACTGAATCCGAGCTGCGAAACTGGGCCAAAACAGCCCAGTATTATCCGGTCGGGACTATTCCGACAGCACAGTGGAAATCCGCTTCCGCCACTCTGGATATGGGCGGCATGATTCCCGTCGATGAAAAACTAAGCGTGACCGACCAAAGAAGACCTTCCTATAAGGCGAACGACTTCGACCTCAGCGATTCGGGCTGTAGAAGAAATAACAAATTTGGATGGAACTCCTTTTATTTTGACGACAAACCCAGAAAGTACGCGCCCAGTACAACGGGAGGTCAGCCCTATACCGCGGCAGCATTGATCACTTCCGAAAATCCCAGCGATTACTGGAGGTCTCTCGATCACGGCATGGCTTCCATCAACATTTCACTGCAATCAATGTCGGAGGATTACACCTATGCCGATGACTGGGACGAACTCCATCTGCAATCGAGGGTGTATCCGGGAGCATACTGGCGGTCCCAGGGCGCGCCCTTTAACAATTTCCTGGATGCTCCATGGCTCACAGGCACTTATTTGATGCAAAAGTCAAGAGATGATGCGCATGGATGGTGGTACCATGCAGAGTATTCCTATTATTTAACGGGCAATCCCTGGATTCGGGATTGGTATGAGTTTATCGCCGAATTCAGGAAAGGCACACTGAACAACCCGACTCTTGCGGGCGGTCAATCCAGGGCTGTCGGACATCATCTGGGCCATGCGTTTCAGGCGTACCGCGTGACCGGGGATGAAGAATTACTGAATGGTATTCAGACGTATATTAACAATTCCCTGCGCCCCGAAAGTGTCGGCGGTGTGGATCCGGGGGCTGCCGTAGTCCTGCAAAATGCCCAGTACGGCCATATTCCTTTTGTGAGTGGAGACGACATGCCGTATATGATGTCGTTTCTGCTGCGCCAAATCATGACATACATGGATGAAATAAAATATACGGATCCTCAAGCGTGGGCTGAGGCGTTTCAGTTCGTCTCCGGGCAGATATCCGCAAATATAAAATATTTAAATTGGGACTATCGATGCGATCCGATCGAGGGACTGAATAATAAAGGCGAAACCTGCCGGTCCAATGCCATAAGTGCCTATATTCTCGCGGATCCGGCGTCCTGGTATTATGCAATCACGGGAAAGCCGGAAGTTCTGGCTAATTTGAAGGACTACCTGGATGACGGCATCAACGGCGGTGATTATCCGAACACTTCAAAATATCTGAGCTGGTCTGATGAATTCACAGGCAGGTGGACCAAGTACATATTGGAAAAGGAACCTCTGCGCTCCGATATGACGCCGCCGGCTTCCATAACCGACCTGTCGGCAAAACAATCCAGGGAAGGTATAATATTGACGTTTACGCCTCCAGCCGATGCAGTTCGATATCACGTGGTCTATTCCGATAAGCCCATAAGCGAAAACTCCAATCCCAGCACGGAAGTATGCAACTGGTGGGCTGCAGGGACAGTCGGAACCCTGGAAATACCTCAAACAATAGTACCTGAAACGGCAGCACACTATGTAGCCGTTTTCACATTCGATTCTTATGGTAATATGAGCGGGATGAGCAACGTATCAAATGTTGCCCCTTAAAGTGCATGTTATGACGGGAATCGCGTCATAACATAAAACCAGGTCCCTAATAAATTCACCGGTCTAACCGGCGGACCCCACAGGGGATTGATTGAGTCACTTAATGTTATTTTTTCTGTAAAGATTTTGCCTTGTTGAAATAAATAGCCGCCTCTTCATACTTTCCCATCATCATTAAAGTTCGTCCTTTGTTGTAATATATTTCAGGCAGCAGGACAAAATTGGGCCGTACGTGTTCAATCATATAATCGAGATTGTTCAAAGAAATTTCAAGCAGGTACTCCGGATCCCCGATTCCAAGACGCAAACGATTCAGAGAATTCAGAGCATAACAGTAGTGATGCACATGAATAAAATCTTTCCCCAAGCGTGCTTCCCACTGTTTCTTTACCTCTATCGGTAGTTCCGTCAACTCAAAACGTGCCTTACAATACGCAGGAAGTTGTAGTTGTTCAGCTTCAGTAGGTCTTGTATCCCCACCTCTCTTCTCGGTTATTTTCTTCGATGCCTGGGCAAACGCATAAGGCATCAAAATAAAAGACAAAACTACTGTTAGGAAAACAAGACGAGCATGATTACCTTTCTTGCAGTCCATTAGAACATCCCCTTTCTTAAATCGGCACGGGAAAAACCACCTTCATTATCGTATCATGCTTTTGACAATGGGAATCTTGATAACTGTTGTTTGAACAAATAATTTTATTACTCACGCCTGTTGTTCCATCGACCATCGGGCAATCTCCGACTCCGCGGAGATTCAATATAATTCGTTTAATAATTAAAATATCGGACCATACAAAATAAACATTAAAAAAAGTGTTGAAATGAACACTGATATTCATTACGAAAAACTCCGTCGCCACCCGGTCCCAAAATCTATTACTAACATATTCTCAATCGTTTGCCGATAGATTGAAAATGTTTTAAGAATTCAGGATATACGTTGCATGCCGTGACGATGTCGCAAAGGGCAAGGATGCTACATTTATGGATGCACGGAATGAATGCTGAATTTTTAAACACTATTCATTAAAAATTCATATCGAGACTCAAGACTGTGAGTGAAAAGGCGAAGCTGTATAACATGGGCATTAACCTTCGAATAGGGAATCATTCAACCTTATCGGATATATCCGGATCCTGGGATACTTATGTAAAAAATCATTCAGACGGCTCCGTTTTCCATCTCGCTGCGTGGCAGAGACTTATCCTGGCATCATTCAAACACCAGCCGTATTTTCTTTTTGCCGAAGGGCCTGAAAAAAATATAGTCGGAATACTCCCGCTATTTCTGGTGCAGAGCCGCCTATTCGGCAGAATGCTTATTTCAATCCCCCAGGCCGCTTATGGAGGCATCCTGGCCGATAACGATTCCATCGCCGGCATACTGCTGGAAAAGGCGCAGGAAATAACCAGGCGGGAGAAAGTCGAGTTTCTTGAATTGAGAAATTTTCTAAATCCCCTGGATAAATCCCATCTAAAGGCAAAAGATCTCTACGTAACTTTTCGCCAGGAGCTTTTCAGCGATCCGGAGAAGAATTTTCTGTCTATTCCCAGAAAAACCCGTGCGGAATGCCGCGAAGGGATAAAGAACGGACTGGAGTTCAGGGAAAATGAGATTGGCATTGATGGATTTTACAGAATATACTCCAGAAACGTCAGAGATCTTGGAACGCCGGTTTTTTCCAAGAAGTTATTTTCCAATGGATTCCGGGAATTTGGTGACAATTGCAGGATCTTTTCGGTCCACTTGAAGGCAAAACCGGTCGCCGCAGTCTGGACCCTTTTCTACAAGGATGAAATTCTTCCCTACTATGGCGGCTCCATCCGGGAATATAACCGCATTGGGGTGAATAATTTCATGTACTGGATGTTGATGAAATACGGGTGCGAAAACGGCTACCGGATCTTTGATTTCGGAAGAAGCAAGAAAGGCACGGGATCCTTCAACTTCAAAAAGCGTTGGGGGATGACCATGACGGACCTGCCCTATCAATACGATCTCGTCAATGGGCAATCACTCCCCGACACTTCACCGTTAAATCCTAAATTCGCAATGGCAATCAAGTTATGGAGCAGGATGCCTCTTTGCGTAGCCAATACTCTCGGCCCGATAATTTCAAGAAATTTTATATAAACATCCATTCAAAATATTCCAGTAGACGCAGCGAAGGCATTGGCTCCATCGAAGCAGACCGGGTAATACGCCGTAATTGTTATATCGAACAGAATGAACATACTTTATCTTGCTCATCGCATCCCCTATCCTCCCAATAAGGGCGACAAAATCCGTTCATTTCATGAAATCCGTTATTTCAGCCAACGTCATAACATTCACCTGATGGCATTCTCCGATCAACCCGGAGATGAAAAGCATTTATCGGAACTCGAAAAGTACTGTCGCAGTGTAACACTGGTACCTCTTCACAGGCCGCGCCAGTACTGCCGGGCTGCACTTTCCATGCTTATAAGAAAACCGTGGACCCTGGGATATTTTTCATGTCCGGCTATGGAAAAAACGATACGCAGCAATAAAATGTCTTTTGACCTTACGTTCATCTATTCATCTTCGATGGCTCCCTACTCAAAGCTGCTGAACGGGGTGCCCAAGATACTTGATTTTGTCGACTCGGATGCATCGAAATGGCTTCAATACGCCAAAATGAAACCACTCCCTATGAACTGGATGTATGGCTGGGAAGGAAAAAACCTGGGGCAATATGAATCAAACATGATTCGCGAGTTCGACTTTTCAATATTCGTATCGAAAAGAGAAATAAAACACCTGCCTGAAGCAATAGAAAACAAAAAGATTCATTTCATCCAGAACGGTATCGACCTGGATTTTTTCACTCCGGTACGCCCAAAGGGCTCCGGGAGAACAATCCTTTTCACCGGAGCCATGGACTACTACCCCAACGTCGATGCCGTCTGCTATTTTGCGCGTAAGGTAATGCCCCTGGTTCGCTCTTCCATGCCGGACGCCCGCTTTATGATCGTCGGCAGCAACCCAACGCGCCAGGTCAAACATTTGAGGAATATACCGGGAGTAACGGTCACAGGATTCGTAAAGGATACGCGCCCGTTTTTCGCGGACGCAGGCGTGGCCGTCGTCCCCATCAGGATTTCTCAGGGTATCCAGAATAAACTTCTGGAAGCTCTGGCAAGCGGCCTCCCCGTGGTCGCAACAAAAGAAGCCCTGGAAGGGCTGGCTCATACTTCGAATTTAACCGTAGCGGAAGCGAATGGCACAGCTCAATTCGCTGAACGCGTTATTGAATATCTAAAAAAACCACTCACAACAGCCCAGATTGAAGTAAGCCGCAGGACGCTGCAATCCGACTACAGCTGGGATCTGAATCTGTCTTCCTTCGATCGATTATTTGAAAAACTTTACCCCGGACATTCAACGACATGATCCATCTCAGCGCCTTGGTCACATACCGGAAACCTCTATCTGAGTATTTCGTCCAGTCAGGCAAAAATAACCCGTATTTGACTGACGTGGAAAACCGGTTGGAACACCGTTATGGAAACCTTTTCATGTCCGTCAGCGGGACCGGAGATTTACAACGGCATCTGTACCGCTCATCCGACATCGTACTGATTTGCCATACAGACCTTCTGGATTCCGCCTCTCCCAAAGATATTGAAGAGACCGGCTATAATCCCGCATCATTTCTGGCCAAACAATATAAACAGAAGGGCGATAATTTTGTTCGGGACCTGCACGGATGGTTCGGCATCATTCTCTACGATTTGGAACAGGAAGCGTTGAAGGCCTGGACCGATCATTTCGGTATCCGCCGGCTCGTGTACAAAAACACTGAAGACGCTCTTGGGATCGCCTCCGATTTGCGAATCCTGAATGGATTTTTTCCGGAACAACCTGAAATCGATCCGGTAGCGATTCTGGAATACCTGCAATACACATGCATCCCCGCGCCCCGGACAATATACAAAAACACGGAACGGCTGCCCCCCGGACATATCCTGACATCAACCCCGAAAACATCTTCCCGGAAGTACTGGAATATCCGTTACCGGGAGGATCGCAAGCGGAGCTTGAACAAATGGACGACTGAAACTTTCGACATGATTAAATCTTCGGTGGGATTGACGACAAAACACGTCGATTCTCCGGAACAGCTCGGCTGTTTTCTCAGCGGAGGAACCGACAGCAGTTCAATCAGCGGACTTGTAGGCAATATAACAGGCCAAAAACCGAAAACCTTTTCCATAGGTTTTGAGGATCCCCGCTATAATGAAATCGAATACGCACGGATCGCCGCACGTCATTTCAAGGCAAACCACCACGAGTATTTTGTTACACCGGATAATGTCATCGATCTCCTTAAAAAAGCATATACGGTCTATGACGAACCTTTCGGCAATTCCTCCATCGTTCCCGCATATTACTGTGCCCTTTCGGGAGTGAAAAACGGTGTGAGCCACATGATTGCCGGCGATGGAGGAGATGAGATCTTCGGCGGCAACCAGCGTTACGCCAATGACCGTCTTTTTCAGCGCTATTTCCTGATTCCCAAGACAATCCGATCCTATATCCTGGAGCCCTTCGTCAAAAGTTGGGACAGTCTGAAGAATTCCGACAACATAAGCCTGGTGCAACGCTACATCCGAAGAGCCTCTATTCCGGTCCCCGATCGATACTTTTCCTACGACTTTCTTTCTTCCGTAAATGTACCGGAACTGTTTATCCCCGATTTTTACAATGCTCTGAATGGAGCCGATCCTCTTGCCGCTGCTCGGCGTCATTTTAAAAACACCGATGCAGGGTGCGACCTGAACCGGTGGCTCTTCCTGGACCTGGCGATTACTATTACGGACAATGACCTTCGAAAGGTCACTCCAATGACCGAACTCGCCGGCGCCGTACCCAGATACCCTTTGCTCGATCACTCTCTGGTCGAGTTTTCGGCGACCATTCCAGCGAATTTAAAAGTGCGGGGCAGACGATTGCGCTACCTGTTCAAAGAGTGCATGCGCGGCTTCCTGCCGCAGGAGACGATAAAAAAACAAAAGCATGGATTCGGCCTTCCCTTCAGTGTGTGGCTTGGAGAAAACAAGACGCTGCGGGACTTTACCTTCGACACCCTAGGGTCGAATGATGCTCGCCAACGGGGATACTTTAGAAAGGATCTTCTTGAATGGCTCTGGCAACAGTATAATTCCGAGAGCCAGGTTTTCTATGGCGATGTTCTCTGGATATTCCTTATGCTGGAGAGATGGCATATCACGACGGGAAGATAAAATAAAAGGAAATTTGTACTATACTTCCATATCAAATTAGAAATACAGCATACCGGCCAGGCAGCATCGAGATTGCATTGCCCAGAATTTAAAACTGAAATTCTGATAATTCTTCTCTGGATTTATACTTCTTCGGATATCACCGGAAACGGCACAGGAATGAACTCCATCCACAATATTTCCCGACCCATTTTTATCGTAGGCGCGCCACGTTCGGGAACGACAATGCTTCAGTTCCGCCTGCGCAATCATCCGCGTATTGCATTTCCAACTGGAGAATCTCATTTTATAGTGCCGCTTTGTCGAGATGCGGCAAAATTCGGAGATCTTTCCCAACTTGAAAACATCCGGAAAGTTCTTACGGCCATGCATAAACAGAGCGCCGAATTTCTGGATACTGATTTGCACGGCATACCATTCGACATTGAAAAACTCGCCGTAGAATTGCACCGGGAGAACAGGTATTCCATGCCGGCTATCATATCCGGAATTTTCGAACAAAATGCAACAGCCCTTGGAAAGGCAAGATGGGGGGACAAAACACCTTATTACGTGCTCCACATGACAAAACTGCTTCAGTGGTTTTCGGACGCCCAGATTATTCACATAATCAGGGATGGAAGGGATGTCGCTCTCTCCTTATTCGGACGCCGCCATGATTTCAGGGTTTACAACACGTATCGCGCGGCGAAATACTGGCAGCATTACGTCAATGTCGGTTGTGAGACAGGAGCAAAATTAAACCCAAACGTCTACATGGAAATACACTACGAGGATGTCCTGCGCGAACCGGCATCAACGTTAAAGAAAATATGCGCTTTCCTGCAGGAGGATTATGATGACGGCATGTTTGCTGTCCGCCAGGCCGAACTACCCGGCAAAACACCCCTGGTGCATGAACCTATAAAAAAAGAAAATAAAGAAAAGTGGCGGCATAAAATGACGCAGCGACAAATCCGCATATTTGAATCAGTAGCGGGAAAGGAACTGGAAAAACTGGGGTATCCTTGCTTAACCAAACCAAGAATTCTGTCATTCCCGATCCGGGCGCTGTATCACACCCACAATCTGATACTGGACTCGCATTATAAAAGATCACGAAGGGATGCCTGACATATCCGTTATCCCGACAAATTCCAACTTCAGTATTTTTTAGTAATATAATTCCATCGAACATTCCCCAATTGAACAAGGCTGATTTTTCGCTGACGGATTATCATGCAACAATCTCATCCCGGTGCTAATGCTCCACACAGCACAGCCGGCCGTATAGCAATCCTCATGTACCACATCGTGGACCGGCCGCTTAACGATATTGAAGCACACTTCTGCTGTACCCCGGACCGGTTCGCAAAACAGATGAACTATCTGGCATCCTCAAATCTGACCGTCATGAAACTAAACGATGTTTACGAATGTATTTCAGGATCCCGGGATTGGCCGTCAAGAGGCGTTGCGATCACCTTTGATGACGGATATCAGTGTATCCGGGATTTTGCCCTGCCTGTTCTCGAACGGAACAGGATACCGGCAACGTTGTTTGTCGTCGCCGGCAGAATCGGGCAGACAGGCAATTGGGACATTGAAATGCCTGCACGAAAGATTTTGGACTGGCCGGGCCTTCGGGAAATTTCCGAACGGGGAATATCCATTGGCTGCCATTCATTAACGCATCCGAAACTCCCCGAAATCCCGTTGGGACAATATGAATCGGAGTTTAAATTGAGCCGCCGACTGCTTGAAGACGGATTGGGACAACCTGTGAATCATTTTGCATACCCCTATGGACGCTTCAACGAAAGTGTAAAAGCCGCAATAATAGAGGCCGGGTATCATATTTCCTGTTCCACTCAACCCGGATTTAATGCAACAGGAGCCGATCCTTTCTCTCTACGCCGAATAGAAATTTGCGGCAAGGATTCATTAAGCCAAATCAAACGCAAGCTGAAGTATGGCACCAACAGCACAAGTTCATTCCTACCAGTGCGATACTACAGCCTTCGGCTACTGTCCAAACTTATTCATCAATAATTAATATAGTTGACCGTCAGACCGGCCGGGATAAATATGGACATCAAAATAAAAGAATTCAATAGAATTACATCGCAGCGTGTCAGCGTTGTCGTAACTGTGCTGAACGATAAGAAAGGAATTATAACATTATTTGAATCGCTTCAAGCTCAAAGCCTTAAGCCCAATGAAATTATAATAGTGGATGGCGGCTCAACAGATGGAACAGTGGAAGAACTCAAGTCCTATCAAGAGAGAATGCCTGAGATACACATTCTGGTGAAACCGGGATTGAACATTTCGGAAGGCAGGAACTATGGCATCAGGCACAGCACTTGCCCCATCATCGCAGTGACGGACGCCGGCTGCAGGCCGGATTCAAACTGGCTTTTAAAATTGGCAAAACCCCTTATTGATGATCCGGAAGCTATGGCGGTAGGCGGCTTGATAGCCATTGACGCACATAATTCCATAGAAAAAGTAAGTGGAATGTTAATGTTGCCCAGGAGCGCCTCTTTCCACACTTCAGAAACTGTTCCATTATTAGGTCGTTGTTCGGCTTTCCGCAAAGAAGCTTGGCAAAAAGCCGACGGGTATCCCGAGTGGCTGTATACCGGCGAAGACACATTGTTCGGACATAAATTACGGGTACTCGAACTTAAAATCATTTATGCACCAGAGGCTGTTGTATATTGGCAACCGCGCTCCAGTTTTTACAAATTATTTAAAATGTTCTTCTTATACGGAAAAGGCAATGGCCGAATTGGCCACTCACCCGGTGGAATTTCCTGGCATTTACGAAGATATATTCTTGAGCTAATTTTGTTATGTATATCGGCCATATGGCCAATATTTTTAATACCTTTAATATTTGTATTAGTTTATTACTTCATTGCCTTCTATATTCCAATCATTTCTTCCATTCGAGATTCAATTTCATTCTGGGAAACAGTAATTTATGCGCCGACGGTTATATGGACAAAAACCTTTGGCTATACCGCTGGAATACTATTTGGTACTTACGAATACAAGTTCGTCCCGCCATTTCGACAAAATCTTACGGATTATCTCGGCATGCCGAAAAAAGCAGAATGAAATCATACAGAAATAATATTGAAGACTATTCATGCACAAATCCGCATGTCAGCGTTGTGATACCCGCATACAACGTTGTCGAATATATTTCTCAATCCATCGAGAGTGTCCTTAATCAATCCTACTCCAATTGGGAACTCATTGTCGTGGATGATGGTTCTCAAGACGGGACAGCCGAAATATGCCATAAATACAGGAACCGCCTTATCTACCACCGACAACAAAACAGAGGAGTATCACAAGCCCGGAATGCAGGGATCAGAATAGCAAAAGCAAAGCTTGTTGCCTTTCTGGACGGAGACGATTATTGGTACACCGATAAGCTCGAAAAGCAAATAGAAGAATCGGAGAAATGCGAACAAACAGATTTTATATGTACCAACTACCATTACGTAAATCCTGAGGGAGAAATCAATGGTTCAGCTTTCGAGCAAAATGAATGCACAGCGAAGCTTCTGAAGCTCAGGGATGGAAATCCCATTTCCCTTAAAAAAGCAGAATTTCCCCGCTATTTCGGAAGGTTGGGCGTCCCTAGTATATTGGGGTACCCTACAACTTCTCTTATTAACAAAGACCTGTTTTTAAAGTCGGGAGGATTCGACGAAAGGTTCGCCGTCGGAGAGGACGTTCATTTCTGGTTTCGATACATTGCCAGATGCCGCAATTTAGTGGCTCTGCGCACTCCCCTGGCCGCATACCGTATCCGCCAGGGCAGTGCGACACGCAATACAAACGCGCACGGTAATGAACAGACCGTCTTGGTATACGAGGATCTTCTCCGGACTCTTGGACGCGAACATCCGGCTCTTGCCGGTGCGTTGAAACGTCAGGCTCGATACTCCCAACTTAATATCATTTACAGTCTCCTTAAGGAGAGTCGTCGAGCCGACGCCATCCGAGAAGGGATTCGGACATTTCGTTTTGGTTGGGATTGGAGAATCGCCAAGGTTCTCGTCAGTGCTGTGGTTGGCAGATAAAGATCCATCCCGGCGGAAAACAACAACTGATTGAAATTCGGGACATAACTGATTGTCGGGATATTTCAATCAATGCGTAAAAAACTTTTAGCTTCCGTCATATACGGAAGGCCGGCTGAAGGGATAGTCTTAAAGACGCATCCCATGGCTCCACTCCCTTTGAGGACGCATATTTCCTGAAAAGCCCCGGCATATTTTCAATCCAGTGACCGGAATCACAGTCATTTCTGCAACAATTATCCGATAATATGTATGTGGAACATTGGAGTCTGGCAATGAGATTCTTCAGTTTATCCGGATAATCGCGTTATCATTATGATAGATGGGGATCTAAAAGCAGAGTTCCATGGCTTCGGCCAGCCCCTGTACTCCGATGTTTTAAATTGATTTACTAATAATCTGGCTCTTTGGGGTTATCCTTTATGCGCATCACACCAGCTTCATTCATACCTTTTTGGTTTTTCGTTTTTTTTAGTGCTTCCATATTATCAGCTCAGGACTTCGAACCCGCCCAATATACCCACGAGCATGTGGCCGGCATCTGGAAAACCGGCTATTTAAGCGGTTCTGCCGAAGGAGCAATGTTTGGAAGAATTAAAGCAATGACCATGGACCCCGAGGGAAACATATACGTAGCTACAGAAAACCATAGAATCAGAGTTATAGACAAAAACGGTCGAGCCTGGAATCTTGCAGGCACGGGTGTACAGGGATATAAAGACGGGCCGGCGAATAGTGCCATGTTTAATCAGGGAGGCAACGGCTATCCCTATCTGGGGATTGCAATTGATTCTAAAGGATCGTTGTATGTCTCCGACGGCATCAACGGAAAAATCAGAAGGATATTTAAGAAGGCATCAGGAGAATGGTGGGTGGATTCCTATGCAGGCAATGGCGATACGACATTGAGCCCCGGAGAGGCTTCCAGACTGGAAAACCTCAAACTGAACACTCCTACCAGTGTCGCTGTTGACAGCTTCGACAACGTTTGGACTCAAAGCGGAAATTGCATTTATAAAATTACAGGTGCGGGCGTAGTCTCCTGTTTTGAAAACACCGCCGGCAACGCTGTAATGATGCAGGCAGACAAAATTGGAAATGTATATATTCTAACCAGAACTCCCAACGATGCCTTTTTCAAAGTAACTCAGGGGGGTACAGTCACGAGGATAGCGGGAATGCTGAAAACAGAGGAAGAAGATCTCACAGATAAAGGGCTTCCTCTCCCCATAGACGGTCCGGCGCTTGAATCAACCTTTCATGAGCTGACAT
Organism: Acidobacteriota bacterium; assembly: GCA_016934295.1. Classification (GTDB taxonomy): domain Bacteria; phylum Acidobacteriota; class UBA6911; order UBA6911; family UBA6911; genus UBA6911. Next base: position 10,136 of record JAFGTD010000237.1, on the reverse strand, counting down.
CTTTTACCGTGTCCCCTGACGGAACTACGCTATATGGCGGAAACGGCGACGAATTTGTTGTCAGGAGGGTGAAAAACAATACCACCATGACATTATTTGAAGATGGATGGAGGATAGAACCGACAAAAAGAAATAACGGCTGGTTTCTGGGCGGGCCTATGTATGTCGATTCAAATGGAATCATCTATCTTGTCGGCAATAATCCGCCTCGGCAACCGGGCTTAAGGAAAATTACACCCATTCCTTAAGAAAAGAAACGGGGTTATCCGTGAAGACAACATCTTACTTCTCATTAAAAATACTGGCATTATTATTATTTATTCCATTTTTAAATGCCCAATCTTTGGAAACGAACACCGAAACATTTCTCTCAGAACCGGCAGCAGGAAATCAGAGATATCCGGTTTCAATTCATGCCAATGGATCACACCTTGTCGTGTGGCAGGAAGGAAACGATGCCTGGGAAGGGGATTCCCGGATTATGGGTTTGATAATAAAGGATGATGGAACTTACAGCAGTAGTTTTGTCATATCAAATATGGATGATGTTCAAGAGCGACCTGTTGTAACAACTGACGGCATTAATTTTCTTGTTTTATGGCAGGATTTCAGAAACGGTACGGATTACGATATATACGGCGCGCGTGTAGATGCAAGCGGTCACGTTCTCGATCCTTCAGGTATTGCGATCGGCACAGGGACCGGAAACCAATGTATTCCATCCGTGGCCTTTGATGATAATAATTTTATAGCCATTTGGATGGACAACAGTCTGGTGCCACAAAGCTATCATATCAGGGGGACCCGTATCGCGAAAAACGGAGATGTTTTTGATAAACCCGGTGTTTATATTGCAGGCCCTAATGACGCCGCTGCTATTGAAAACATAATCACAACAGGAAATATGTTGTATGTATCGGCTTTGACCATGCCAACGATTGCATGCCAGAATCAATCATGTCTCATTGGATTCCTGGCAAAGGACAACCCGTCACTATCGGTAAAAGATGATCCTCAATTTATTCGCCTAAACACAAATACTGATATTTCCGTGCTGGGAAGCCCGATACTATTAGCCGATAGTGCTGCTTATAGTCCCACAGCTACAATTTGGCCGGCAAAGGCAACTGACGGCATTATCTCCATTGAATCAAGAAATGACGGAACATTCCTCTCTGCGTACACGGGTGCCAATTCCAAAGCCAGTAGAAATTATTTCGTTGTCGCGTTGCCCATGGACAACAGCAGTGAACTTTCGCCTCCTACAGTCGGTATTAGAAAATCCGCTTTCGGAGGGCATTTAGAAAATATCGCCACAGTCGTCAAAGATGACAGCATTTTATTCTATTGGTCCGATTACAATGGAGTGATGCTCTATCCCACATTGTATTCAATTAGAGGGGCAATATTACACAAGGACAATTCCGTTTCCACATTCAGTGTTTTTGACTCCGTTGAATACTATAGGGGGTTTCCATCCGGTTCTATAGGCAGCAGCACTGGTTTATTGGTTTATGAAAAGGATTCGGGATCAGGAAGGATTCAATTGGCCGGAATCCTATATGACAGGAACAGCCTTCCTTTGGCTGTCATTCCTGACGATCCGCCTATATTTGACTTTTCGATGTCCAACGGCGGGGATGTATCTGTTGCACAAGGTAATTCCGTATCAAATTCAATTACTTTATCTCTCCTTTCAGGTTCGACTGAACCCGTGACTTTCTCGGTGGAGGGACTTCCAACTCATATTTCAGCTGAATTCTCATCCGCGTCCTGTTCACCGACCTGTTCCAATACAATTACATTAAGATCCACGGACTCGTCTGTTACCGGAACCTATCCATTGACTGTCACGGCAACCAGTGACGCAATTTCATATTCCACTGAGTTTTCCCTTATTATTTCTTCAGCAGACGAAGAAACGTTACTACCTCCAGGCGATCTTCGGATTACATATTTAGACGGGATACCGACTGATTGATATCAATATATAATTTATTTTTCCTTCAAAATGAACTTTGTACATTTTGAATGCTAATCTTTAGCTGCTCCCTTCATCCAGCATGCCACCTTCCTTCCGAAGGGACATAAAAACACTAAATCACTTCGTTTTTTCAGGTGCGATTCCAAATCATAACCGCCTATTGAAATAATGGCCCTTCAGGAATTTTAATACGCATTGTGAGGCACCTGCTTAATGAAACAGAAAACGAATCGCTCCCTGAATATTTCTTATCCGGCTCAAATCTGAAAGACGTTTTTTCAATTTCCGTTCAAGATCAAAAGGTAAAAGCAGTTGCCGCAGTTCGGTACTGATTCAGATATATCTTTACGAGCTTTGGCCTCTTTTGGATTAGAATATAGGTCCCAATTATCTTTCATGTGATTGCCTGCCAGACGCGCAACCTTTACACAGTTTACTTGTTCCGGATATCCTTGATTTAACCCGAACATTTCAAAGATATGCGCCTATTCATTACTCTCCATGAAATTCAAACGGTATATTTCTGAATCGGCCAATATTAAAAACAATGGGACGTTTTACACCGATATAATTACAATCAACGATATATGACTTATGAAAACTGATATTTCAGATTCCTCCTATACATCGTGGCTTAACATCAAATCGCGAAGACTGGCGTTCGGTGTAATAATTGCGCAATTAATACTCATTGCCCTAGTCATTGATCAATTCAATCTTTTTCCGACGACAACCAAATTTATCATTCAATTATCATTCGTCTGTTTTGTGGTTCACGCTCTGCTTCCCATCAGATTAAGACTCCTATTCTTCCTCGCCGCATCACTTTTCAGTGTCTTTTATGTTATTGGATATGCCAACAGCTTATGGCTATTGGTTCTTATAGGGAGTTGTATTTCTATATGTCATCTTAAAAAAGCATTTTATTTAAAAGTAACTCTTTTAGTATCATTGGGCATCCTGTTTGCATTGTTTCGTATTCAATGGGGATTGTATCCATCTATTGCATCCTTTTTCCCGTCATTTTTATCCGATACCAATTCCTTTTTCCACTGGACGGATGCCTTATGGCCAATTGCCGGCTCTATGCTGATGTTTCGCGTTATGCTTTATTTATATGAGACAGAACACGACAAAAGTCCTTTTTCATTGACTCACGCTTTAAGCTATTTCGTAATGTTGCCTAATGTCTGCTTCCCTCTTTTTCCAGTCGTGGACTACAAGCGTTTCCGTCGAAACTATTTCAATGAAGACGAAATAAAAATATACCAAAGAGGAGCCTTTTGGATTCTTAGAGGCTTCATTCATCTATTGGTCTATAGATTTATATATTACAATTTTGTTATCGATCCCGGCATGGTCAATAATTTTTCTTCCATAACACAATTTTCATTGAGTGCCTATCTGCTCTATATACAAGTTTCGGGACAATTTCACCTCATAGTCGGCATACTCCTACTATTTGGGTTCAACTTACCGGAAACCAACCATCTCTATTATTTTGCAAGCAGCTTCAATGATTTCTGGCGACGTATCAACATATATTGGAAAGACTTCGTCATGAAAATCATTTATTATCCGGTGCATTTCCGACTTAAAAAATTTGGTAATATCCCGGCTATTATTATCGCGACAATCGCTGTTTTCTTTGCCACATGGGCCTTACATGCTTATCAATGGTTCTGGCTTCGGGGAGAGTGGTTGTTGGCGCCTCATGATCTCCTCTTCTGGTGCATTTTAGGTTTATTTGTAGTCGTGAACTCCATTATTGAGATTCGATTCGGCCGAAAACGCTCCTTAGGGCAAGGCAGAAAAACGATTATTGGCTTCCTCGCCCATACTTGCCGCGTTTGTGCAACATTCATCACCATATGTACACTATGGGGAATGTGGTCCAGTGATTCTCTTGCCCAGTGGCTGACGATGATGGAGAATACTGAGAATGGCCTGCCAATCATTATCGCAGTCATCGCAGGACTCACAGGGCTGGCGATAATATTGGGAAAAATAGATTCGGCTCTTAAACCGAAGATGCAATCATCCCGCAAAGCGGGCCATACCTTTCAGTTTCATAAGCTTCATTATGCTACCTTAGCCCTGACGGCGTTCCTATTTGCTCTTGGGTATCCGGAAATATATAGAATGTGTCCGGAACAGGTTTCGAGTGCGATCGAAAAAACCCGTTTCTCTGCCTTAAACAGGGTTGATATGATCCAGCAGGAACGCGGGTATTACGAGGATTTGATTGGCGTAAACAGACAGAACCTGGCGCTTATGAGCGTCTATAATAAACGGCCAAAAGACTGGAAAGGAGAAACTACCAGAGCCAGAGAAGGAGACTTTATCACCAGTGAGCTTATCCCCGGATTTACCGGCGCCTCGCGGGGCGTGACTGTCAGGGTGAATAAATGGGGAATGCGGGATCGGGAATATTCCAAGTCGCTTCCCCCAGGCACCGTGCGATTGGCAATTTTAGGCGCGTCACACCCATTCGGCAGCGGTGTTGAAAACGATGAGACTTTTGAAAATGTACTGGAGAATCTATGGAAGGACGACCCCCCGCTGGATGACTATGATAATTTTGAAATCCTGAATTTTTCAGTCGGGGGGCGATCCCCTCTTGAGCAACCAGCCGCACTTGAACAGGTTGTACAGGAATTTCACCCTGCTATCGCCGTACTGGTGGTCCATCCCGGAGACAGCTGGCGCTCGGCCGCGGAATTTCTCCCGCGATACCTTCCGAGCGGAATTAAAATACCGTACAAATATATCAATGACGTCATCTCCGATGCAGGCGTAACGAGAAAGATGTCCCGATTTGAAATTCAACAGCGCCTGATGCCATATTCATACCGGTTATTGGCCGGAGCTTATAAAGAATTCGTGAATGTCTGCAACCAACACAGAATGAACCCCATACTTGTAATTCTTCCAAGAACCTATGAATCAACAGATTCCGAAACCATTCAAAAAGAAATTGAAATCGGGAAGAGTGCCGGGTTTACGGTTTTACCACTATTGGATGTTTATAATGAATACGATCCCAGCGATCTGATGATAGCGGAGTGGGACGAACATCCCAACACTTTGGGGCACAAGTTGATAGCCGATGAGCTGAATCGTAAACTTTCGCCAATCGTTGCCGACCTTGCTGCCAAGACACATCCGGATGGCGAAACAATCCAATAATTTAAAGAATAATGAACGTGAGGAGAACATTATGAAAGACATCAATTCGGAAATTAAGCAATTCATACTTAAAGAATTTTTACCGGGAGAAGATCCCAACAATTTGACTGACTCCACTCCTTTAATTGACAATGGCATACTGGATTCTCTCGCAATCCTGCAGCTCGTTTCTTTCCTTGAAAAAGAATACGGCATCCACATTGAACCGCATGAAACCGATGAAGAATTTTTGGGTTCCATTGTAACTATTGAGTCTTTGGTCCGATCAAAACTGCCTTAGGCGAGGACATTTGAAACAAAACCGTTAAACACCTGCGTCTTTTTAATTCACAGACACTACCAGACACTCAGGGATTAGTCTTATGAAATTAGAGAAAGCGGTGCAACAAAATAATAATAAAAACGCAAATCCTAAAACATTGATTGATTGCCTAATCTTTCATGGTGAAACTCGTCCGGATAAAATACATGCTCGATATATTTTCAAGGACCGTGAAAACGTTTTCCTGACCTTTGCACAAACGCTTGAGCGCACACGGGAATTTGCGGTTGGTTACGCTGCTTTCGGTGTTCGCAAAGGAGACGTTGTACTTATAATCATGGAACATCATGAAGATCTGATGGCTGCCTTCCTCGGGGCAATCTGGATCGGGGCAATCCCCTGTTTCCTGCCTCCTACAAATCCTAAGACTGTATACAAGCGCTATTATGAAAATCTTAAGAATCTGATCCAAGCAGCAAAACCCAAGGCTGTCTTATCTCATTCAGCCGTACGCGATGCACTTGCCGATTCACTCCATTTTCCGGATCCCCCGGTACTGCTTGTCGTTGAGGATGTTGTGTCGCATGGCCTCAGTCCAAATCCAGCCGACCAGGATCCCGAAGACATTGCGTTAATCCAATATTCGTCCGGAAGTACCGGTCTTCAGAAAGGTGTTTGCCTCTCCCACCGTGCAATTCTGGCCGAAATTTCCGGCGTCTCTGAGTTTTTTGAAATCAGCCACAATGACAGACTATTGACATGGGTTCCTCTATACCACGACTGGGGACTTGTCTGTGTTGCACTCCACGCATTAGTTGAAGGAATGGAATATAGTCTATTGTCCCCAATCGAATGGGTGCAAAATCCGGTATCCGCCTGGCAGGTTGCAAATCTATATAAATCTACAATTTTCTATCAACCCAACTTTGCTTTCAATCTAATGGCGAAACGCATTCGTGAAGACGATATGAAGGAAATCGATCTCTCCTCCATTCGTTTAGTATGTAACGGAGCAGAACCATGTTTTTACGAATCGCATAAGATGTTCATCGAGCGTTTCTCTAAATATGGCCTGCGAAATGATTACCTTGGCATCGTTTATGGAATGGCCGAGATAACAAATTCGGTTATCGCTGCAGGGCATAAAGAACCCATCATCGTTGATAATGTCGACCGTTTCATCCTCCAGGCCGAGCGGTACGCCAAATCCGTTGACGAGTCGTCTCCCAATCTTCAGCGTTTTCTCGGAGTCGGGCGCGGTTTGAAGAACACGAAGTTTAAAATTGTGGATGAAAATCGTCAGGAACTTCCGGAACGATATGTAGGCGAGGTTGCCATTCACTCTGATGCCCGGATGCATTATTATCATCGCAATAAAAAGGCAACGGAACAATCCCTTACTCCAGACGGATGGTACTATACGGGCGACATGGGTTACCGCGTCGGCAATATCCTTTTTATAACAGGGCGACGCAGTGACATGATCATCGTTGGAGGTGTCAATATTTTCCCTCAGGATATTGAAAACATAGTTGCCGAGCATCCGGCAGCTGTTCCAGGTCGCATCGCCGCCGTCGGCGTCGATGATCTGGAACAAGGAACGCAGCAAATAGTTTTAATCGTTGAATCGAAGTCAAACGACAAGTCGGTTCTGGCCGACCTCGCCAAATTTGCACGAAAGGAAGTCAAACAGAATTTGAACGTCATTATTAACCGCGTGGTTCACGTACCGCACATGTGGCTGATCAAGACTTCAAGCGGTAAAATCGCCCGAATCCCAAATTATAAACGGCTGCAGGAACTTGAAGTGAGCGATAAAATTCCATCAATATAGGATATATCTTATTGTCTGATTTCCCCCTTGTCTTCAGAATAGCATCCACGACCATCGGTAAAAAGAACACGCCGTCGACAAAACACGGATTTGACGAATTCGTCGAAAATATTGACTCTAAATTTTATGCACTCATAATAAGACTTCCCGGACTACTCCCATTATCCAATTTCGCATGATTTTGATCAGCAATACCAAAGGACTGGACTCCGAAAGAGACGTTACATGGCAAGCTGAGAATTCTCTTGTTTTATGAGATTTTCTTGTATTGTCGCTTACAAACAACACTCCGAACCATTCGACCGTATGCCGGACCCAGCGAATTAAAGTAAAATGCGCGTTATAGACAGCAGCAGTACCTTTAATCCCCTTGAACGAGTGATATTGATTGTAGGAGGTCCTCGTTCGGGCACCACATGGCTGGGAAAGATCTTTGATAGTCACCCGAAGGTGATCTATCGGCATGAACCGGATTCCGCAAGCTCGACATCCGACTTTCCATTCATGGTAAATAAAGAAAGTCCCAACTTGCACCTGGCGGTAGCCAACGAATACCTGAATCGGCTCTGTAGAGAACGTTCTTTCAGAAGTGTTTCAAAATTACCTCTGTTCCGTAAATATTTCCTTACCGGTTGGCGGAAGGGAATGAGACTATCACTGATTTACACTTTACTGGGTGTCACCAAGTTGGGATTTTTAGATACCTACATTAATCGGATCCCAATCCCGGATTTCATTCCCAAAAAGCATTCTCCCGATATTTTTTTTGCGATTAAATCCGTGATTTCCCTGGGGCGTGTAGGTTTATATCAACAAGCAATCCCTTCAGGACGAATTGTGATGATAATACGTCATCCGTGCGGTTACGTTGCTTCTGTATTACGGGGTTTGCAGGCAGGAAAAATGAAATGGGCTTTCCCGGCCAGACAATTCTCCAGGCTGACTCAGGCTATGGAATTTGGTCTCAGTCTTGAAGACTTTCAAAATATGGATCGTGTTGAGAAACTGGCATGGAACTGGACGCTTACAAATGAGAAAGCCCTCCAGGATCTGGAAGGCTGCGGCAATGTGATTATTGTGACACACGATAAACTAAGTAAAAACCCAATACTTGAAACCAGGCGCCTGTTTGAGTTTTGTAAACTTAACTGGAACGAGCAAACTGAAAGGTTTATTTCACAGAGCACTTCCTGGAGCGGCAGACAGAAATACTTCGGAGTAAGGCGCAACTCCGTTATCGATTCGGATAAGTGGCGATGGGAACTTGATGAGTTGGTAATTTCCAAAATACTGGCAATAACCAATCAATCGAAAGCAGGAAAGCTATTTAATTGAAAACCTGTGTCCTTCACCCTGAAAGAATGATGTTGAGAAAAGCGATAGGGAGTATTGAATGAGAAGATTACAGCAGCACTCCCAGATTTAATTCAAGGACAAAGAACTAATGGGCAACATGGTTCAACCTGCCTTTGGAAGACTTCTTGCTTCAAGAATTTATCGGAGGCCTATATTCATAATAGGCGGAAGCCGATCGGGAACAAGCGTCCTTCTTCAAGCTGTCGGGAAGCACACTCATATCCTCAGCACTCCCGGAGAAGCGCCTCTTTTGACAAGCATGGGCGGAATCGTACACTATTTCGAGCATGCGGATTCCAGGCAGCGCAAGTATTACAACAATTCGTTGCGATTTAAAAAGGAGTACCTGTATCAATGGCTGCGGCGTCTATCCTTTGAAATAGCCGGCGGAAAGAATTGGGGCTTCAAATTTTTATACAGTGAAATGGTCCGGAATCCCTTCAAATACTTTGCGAAAAATAGATGGGCCGCCAAGACTTTCCCGAGTGAAAAAGTCGCCGGAGGCTTGCTGCATCTGTTTCCTGAAGCGAAATTTCTTTATATTGTGCGGAACGGCATCGATGTCGTGACATCCTCTTCAAAATTTCACGCTTTTCGCGATAATTCCTTCGAGGATAACTGCAGACGCTGGCGGAACAGCATTCACTCATATAGTTTCTTGAACCGGTTCGAATCCGCCCTGATTCTCAGGCATGAGAACCTGGTAACCGACCCCGGGAAATTTTTCTCATCCGTATGTCGCTTTCTGGGCGAACCGGAGGAACAGGGCTTGTCGGCTTTTGTTGAAGGCACAATTGTCCATCCGCTGGATCAGGAAACGCAAAAAGGCGTTGCTGTAAGGGATAAGCTGCTTTCACGCCCCAAAGGCTATCTTGATTGGTCCCTGGAGCAAAAGGAGCTATTCAAGAACCTGTGTGGAGAAGCTATGGCCGAATCCGGATACGAAATTCCCTTTTAAAAATCCGATCCGCAACAACATATCTTTTGCGGAGAATATCGGGATCATACCCATAGAATGAAACAAAAAAAGAAAAACCTTCATAGGGTTCTGTATATAGAAAACGGCATCGGTTACGGCGGCGCCGTCATCTGTTTGCGGCATCTGATCAGGAACCTGAATCCCGACCGTTTCAGACCCTTTGTCGTTACTACACGTTCAGGACAGGAATACGAAGGAATCGCACAAGAGGCCGGCTGGTTTCACTTTAGTGACAGGATTGTAGATCTAAAAAATGTCAAGCGCTCTATCGAGAATTCATCATTCCTGAATTCGCATAAAATCATAAAAGCCGTTTTAAATCAGGGAATAGCCCGTTTTGACGATCTGGTGAATTTCATCCCGTTTTTAATATGGTTACTGACGGTTGTTTTTAGAGTCCGTCCTTCTCTAATACACGCAAACAACGAACCGCTGTGCAACAGAGCCGGCATATTGCTCGGAAAAATTTTCAGAATACCCGTAATATGCCATTTTCGGGGGAATATCGAAGGATCGCGTATGATGCAATGGT
>JAFGTD010000236.1 GCA_016934295.1 Acidobacteriota bacterium | reverse complement strand
GCCGGAGCCTGTTCTTTCCTGGCCAGCGACGATTCCTCCTTCATCACAGGGGATGTGATTATGGTGGACGGCGGCGCCGCGATCGTGGATGTTTCCGGGGCGTCCGTATCCCGCGCCGGTATGGGGTGGGGCGATTAATTCCCGCCTCGATCCGCTTTCTCCGGCCGGGAGTTTAATGGCTGGGCGGACCGTTGCAGTATTGAAAAGAATTTGTTTCCCGTTTCCCGGTTGAGAATCGTCGGGAGACGGGGAATGCTGCAACGACACACCTGATCCTCGAGCGAATACGGCTGGAGCTGAATATCGATACAGTGGATTTCTTTTGAGTTCTTGATTTGTCATAAGCGATGGAAAAGCCAAAGCAATTCCATCGCCTATAATTTTTCAGAGTTGTCTCAGGCGTGATAACGGCGATTAAATACCTACCATAGGGTATTTCAATTCAACCCAGCGGAGTGAGCCGCCGCTCAGTACTTTCAGCTTATCCAGGTCGTACCCCAGGTCATAAAGCTCCTGTACGACATTCGCGCTGTTTGCATCATCCGTGCAGTCACAATAAGTTACAATCAGCTTATCCATGGGCAAGGCGATCAGCATCATCTGCCTCTGCATCGGATCCGATGTGACATCGTAGGGGATGTTAATGGCTCCTTTTATATGACCGGCTGCGTAACTTCCTCCATCCCTTGTATCCACGATCACAATATCCGCATTTTTATCGACCATTCCTTTCAATTCTTCCACGGAAATACGGGGAAGGTCCGGAAGAACGATATCCTCGCCGGCCAGTAGTGTGAAGGAGGCTCCCAGCAGGAGAATGATGGGAAGGATTCGCAACAGGTATGAAAATCGATCAGTCTTCATTTGTCCTCACTTTTTTATTCTTTGATAATATCCGGGCAAGACCCAGCCGATCTTTCCCTCCCTTTAAAGTAATCCGATGGCCTGGAAGAGTCAACTCCCCAACGTTCTACTTTATCCAAGGCCCTGCGGTTACAGATTAAATAACGACGATTTATGTTCAAGCTTCATACAAGAATTCAGAATTCAGAAGCCGGAAGTCAGCCCGACCCCCGACGAAGCTGAAAGCGAAGCTGGATTAAACAATCTGTGACTCCGGGTGAGTTTTCGAAGTCGGGATCGGAATCGGGTTCGCTATCGACATTGGGAATCTGCATATACGTTTGAAAAAATAGATTCTCTACTTTGCGATCGATTCCGATTCCGATACCGATACCGAGCCCCGCTGTGCGGGGCAAGCCAAAGCCACGCCTTCCAGGCGTGGTCGGTTACAGGAACGACTAAAGAGAATGGATGTCTCTAATTCAAGGCTTGTGTCCTGCGGCAGAATGTCCTATAAGTTAAGATCGCCGCATAATGGAACCCGGATTATTCATGAAGCTTCTACTGCGGCGGCTTTCAAATCGAAGCGACCGAACCTTCATGAATAATGCGGGTTAATGCCGGGAAAGAAATATCGAGCGCTATTTATATGCCCTGAAATTGCGGCCGTGAAATATTAACTGAATCGGAGGTTTATAATGAAAATCAAAGCAGCCGTAGTACGCGAGGCGGCGGGACCTTTCAATTTAGAGGAGATTGAACTTGAAGAGCCCAGAGCAGACGAGGTTTTAGTGAAGATCGTCAGCTCTGGACTGTGTCATACGGACCTGGTGGCCCGTATGCAATACTTGCCGATACCGCTTCCGGGTGTGTTCGGGCACGAGGGCGCCGGAATTGTTGAAAAGGTCGGATCACAGGTAACAAAAGTAAAACCCGGCGATCATGTGGCGACAAGTTTCCTCTCCTGTGGTGTCTGTGATTCCTGCAAAAAGGGGATACCCGGCTGGTGCCCCGACTTCAAGAGACTGAATTTCGGCGGCAGACGGGCGGACGGCTCCACCACCATGAAGAAAGGTGAGGAGACGATTTACGGCTCCTTTTTCGGCCAGTCAACGTTTGCGACGTACTCCCTTGTTTCCGAGCGCAGCATTGTGAAGGTGCCGACGGATGTACCGCTGGAAATTCTCAGCCCGATGGGTTGCGGCATCCAGACGGGAGCCGGCGGCGTCATAAATTCCCTTGGTCCGAAGCCTGGTTCCTCCATAGCGGTGTTCGGTATCGGATCGGTTGGATTAAGCGCCATTATGGCGGCGGTTGTTTGCGGTTGTACGCAAATTATCGGCATCGATGTCGTGGAAAGCCGATTGCAGTTGGCCAAAGAGTTCGGCGTGACACACACCATTGATTCCAGCAAGACCGATGTGGTTGAGGAAATCAGGAAAATGACGGGTGGCGGAATTGCCTATACGCTGGAGTGTACCGGCATCCCGGCTGTTTTCCGCCAGGCCGTTGATTGCCTCATGATGGGTGGCGTCTGCGGGTTGATCGGCGTGGCTCCAGCCGGAGCGGAAGTAAGTCTGGAAATGCAGCATCTCCTTGACGGGCGCACGGTAAAAGGTATTGTCGAAGGGGATTGTGTTCCGGAAATTTTCATACCGCAGCTGATCGAGCTCTACAAGCAGGGCCGATTCCCGTTCGATCGCCTGATCAAGTTCTATTCCATGGATCAGATCAACGAAGCGGCCGAGGATTCGGAAAAAGGCAAAACGCTCAAAGCCGTTTTAAAACCATAGTTGCGCCTATACAAGAATTGGCACCGCCATAGAACGTTCCAACGTTGGACGTCCAACGTTGGAACGCTAAAAAGATTCTTATCTCCACAATATTAATTTAGAAAGTACTGCTCCGAACAGCACTTCTCATTCTTCTTCCGATCAAATTTATCCAGATTTATTCTCTGCGCATCTCCGCGATCGCCCGATCGGCAGGTTTTTACCCGCATTTCTCACAAAGTTCCTACTGCGGCGACGTATCTGTGCATGGCCGCCGATCGGGCCGCGCCTCTGCGGTGAGTTCTGTTACGGCTCGGATTTTTCCACCTGCAGCGGCTTCAGCCGTTCATTCCTGGCGGCCTCGCTGGTCGGCTTTCCCGTCACCGGATGCGTGAAGTGAAACGGTAGAATATAGCCGGTGACATAACGCAAATCGTCGGGATCCATCGGAATATCCGGGGACATCGGCTGGTCGCCGGGTCCCGTCGAGTTCTCCAGCATCGGACCGGCAATATCCTCCGGCATAATCCATCCGTCATATATCCGCACGCCGTAGGGGATGTTCCAGTTGATTGTCAGAATCTTCCATATGTCGTCTTCTTTGATGTAGCCGATTTCATAAATGCCGTTGATGAAAGAACGACTGACGGTCTGCGTTTCGCCCTCCTGAGGCAGCGAGGGCATCATTACCCCTCCGAAAGCGTACCATCTTCCCCGGGCCGTTTTCCCGTCCGGAGCTACGGTTATGAGCCCGGCCGAAGGAATAAGCTGATGCAGAAAATTTGAAGAAGGCACCTGATTGACGTCAAAATATTCTTTTACGCCCTCTTTACCTTTCCACTTGCCTTCAAGCCAGTCCAGCAGAACATCGGGACTGTCGGCAAAACAGTCGATAATCTCCTGCTTCAGCATGTGCTCGACGTAATAGTTATATGCGTACTGAAGCCGTTCAATCGCCTGGATGTCCTCGGTCCGCTGCAGGCGTTTTTCAAGTGCTCCCATCTTTGAATGAATGACAAGGAAAATGGCGATAATCCCCAGAACCACTATCCCCGCAATTACAATTTCCCAGTATCCTTTTGACGGTGACTTTTCCATTTCCTTATTGTTCATAGGTGATCCTCCCGAAGTAGGCGTTCCGTTTCTAGCACAATCCCTGTTATCGCCACAAGTGCAAAGGGAAAGGCGTCATCCATCCGAAGGATTTGCGGCGAATAGATCCTGTTGCGCCGGATCCATGTCCAGGGCTTCGCGTACCGGGGCGAAACTTTTCCGGTGAACGGGAAGAGGCCCGCGTTGTTTAAGAACCTTAAGGTGCTCCGGGGTCGGATAGCCCTTATGGTCCGCAAACCCGTAGCCGGAATAAATGCGGTCCAATTCCGCCATATGCGCATCCCGTGTTGTTTTGGCGATAAGGGAGGCTGCGGCGATGGCGGCACACAGCGCATCTCCGTGAACAATAGCCTTTTGAGGGATGGGACAATGGGGAATCGTACGGGCGTCGACAAGCACGTATTCCGGTTTTGGTACGAGGCTTTCGACGGCGCGTTTCATTGCCAGCAGCCCGGAGCGGTACACGTTCAGACGGTCAATCTCTTCGACTTCGGCGGCGCCGGTGGCCCAGCAGACCGCATCCTGTTTGATCTGTTGCGCCAGCATTTCCCGTTTCCGATGATTCGGGATTTTTTTTGAATCGTTCAAACCGATCAGCTTGTAATTTTGAGGCAAAATAACGGCTGCTGCCACAACCGGACCGGCGAGCGGAGCCACGCCGGCTTCATCCACTCCTGCGATCAACCGATATCCTGCTTGATAGAGCTCCTGCTCAAAATGCAGCAGGTTGTGCAGACGCTCATCTTCGCGAAGGTCACGGAGCCGCCGTCTCTGTATCCCGTCGGCGAGTTGCCTCGCCGTCTTCCTCGGATCCGCCGCCAGGGCCTCAAGCAGTTTCCCGGATACATCCGGTCCCCGGGCATGCAGGGTTTCTTTCAGTTCATGCACAGTCTTCGACAGGAAGCTTTCAATTTCTTTGTCCAAGAATTTACTCCCGGGAATTTCCCGTCCGGTACCCTGCGAAAAATCACACCGGATAATTATAAATCGTCCGTGTCCGGATTTCCTTCTTTGCGAAGCTGAAGATCGAACGGTTTGCTCGATTCTCCGAAATAAACGCTGACGTGCGGGAAGGGAATTTCAATGCCCCGGGCGTCAAACGTGTTCTTGATGCGCCGCCTGAGTTCCCGTCCTACAATCCACTGCTTTAATGGAAGCGTTTTGATACGAATTTTTATCGTAACCTGGGAGTCGGCAAAATCGTCGACTCCCAGGATTTCAAGCGGCTCCATCAGCAGGTTGCCGAAAGCGGGATCCTGCTTGGTTTCTTCACCGATGCCTTTCAATACTTCCATCACGGCGTCAACGTTTTCCTTATAGGCCACTCCCACGTCGAGGACGGCATAGGAAAATTCTTTGGTCATATTGGAGACCTGTTTTATTTCGCCGTTGGGAAAAATATGCACCGTACCCTGAAGATCCCGCAATACAGTCGTTCGAAGTTTGATCGCCTCCACCACGCCACCGGTGCCGTTGATTTGAGCGACATCTCCGACGCGGACCTGATCTTCCAGGATAAGGAAAAATCCGCTGATGACGTCCCGGACAAGGTTCTGCGCACCGAAACCGATCGCCAGGCCTGCAATGCCGGCCCCTGTAATGATCGGCATGATGTCCATATTGAACTCGCTCAAAACCATCATAAGCGCGATTCCGATGATCAGAACGAATCCGGCGCTGTTTATTATTTTACCGAGAGTTTTCGCGCGCTTTTCCGCCTCGGACATTGTCGCAGCGTCTTTGTCCTCAACCAGACGCACCATCTGGGCGACGGCAAGATTAACGATGCGCAGACAGATATAGGCGCCGGTGACGATGCCGATAATGCGAACGATGCGGGCGCCTTGATTGTATATGTTGATTCCGAAAATTCTTATCGACAGAAAAATCGACAACAGCACAAAGGTTACATTTACCAGGGTGTGCAGGGGCTGCAGATAGCGCTTCATCGCATCCGAGCGGGTTTCGAAAAATTGAAAAACGGAAAGGACGAGCTTCGCGGAATGAAATGCCAGAAGACATACCCCCGCAATGAGAATGCCGTTTCGCGCATACTGCAGAACACGGGGCGTCAGCGGCAACAGGGTCACAAGGTAATAAAGAACGGAAAGAAGCAGGACCGGAGTTACGAGCGTTTCCAGATAGGTTATAATCCGATCGTCGATCCCGGTCTGGGTTCTCTCGGTCCATTTGCGCAGAATACGCAGAAAAATGAAACGGACAATCATGGCGACAATCAGGGCAATAAGCGGATACACGACATAGCGCGCATCGAAATTCAGCATGTCCGACAGCGTTTCCATTCGGGTTCTCCTTGAATGCAATAAGGGCGGATTTACAGAGCGATATTACGGCATCCATCCATGCAACGTGAATTAAAAAATATATTATATTCAGAAACAAAACCTGGTTTTTATGGATTTCTGACGTTGTATCGCTACGCCGGACAAATCGGCGGACAAGGTTGTGTTCGCCCTTGTAACAATAAGGATCTTCCCTGGAAATCGGGTAACTTGACAGGCCGGAATGCACCGGATATATTCCAGACTCGTCTTTGTGTATGCCTGTTCGGGAATACTCAAAGCCCGGATTAATGGACAGTAACTTCTCGATGGCACTTAAGATTTATGATGGAAAAGCACGATTTTGTTCATGAAGAGGAAGGTGTTTTAAAACAACGATCCGACAGCGAAGTTCTTTCGAAGCCGGAATGGTATGCGCTGTACACCCGCAGCCGTTTTGAGAAGAAAATGCTGGGCGAATTGACGGACAGGGATATTGAAGTCTTTCTTCCCATGCGCGAGGTTCTGAGTCGCTGGAAGGATCGCAGAAAGAGAATCTGGATTCCGCTTTTCCCGGGGTATATTTTTGTCCATCATGTGAATACGCCTGAAAACAGGTTCCGTATTCTCAACATTCCCGGGGCGGTCCGATTTGTCGGTCTGGAAGGCCGGGCGGAGCCGGTTCCCGAGGAACAGATCGAATATGTCCGGCGATTTCTGGAAGCCAGTATCTCGGTCGATGCCTATCCCTATATTCGTGTCGGCAGCCGGGTGGAAGTCATTGCGGGCCCGCTGAAGGGAATCCAGGGCGTACTGGTGGAAAAACGGGGCAAGTTTCGTTTCGTCGTCCAGGTCGATCTTATCCAGAGGGCTATCTCGGTGGAAATTGACGCTTCGGACGTCCGGCCCCTCTAATCGGCCTCCGTCAGCCGAAGCAAAGCTTCGGCCGGCTTCGGCCGACAAGCCTTATCAAGAATATCTCTCATATCCGATCAATGACCAAAGAGCGGACGCTTTCTCATATCATTGAAGATTATTCCCGACACGGTCGTGATACGGCATTTGTTCAACGACGCGGGTACAGGATTCAACGCTGGTCCTACCGGCAGGTCGTAGAGTCAGCCCGACAGTTTGCCCGAGAATTGGACTCCAGGGATATCCTTCCCGGGGACCATGTCTTCCTGTGGGGCTGCAACTGCGCGGAATGGGTCGTTGCCTTTTTCGGATGCGTTTTGCGCGGTGCGGTCGTTGTGCCGATGGATCGGTCTGCATCCCCGGAATTTGCCGAAAGGGTCTGCCGTCAGGTGAATGCGAGGTTATGCGTCTGTTCGCATGATCTGTCGCCGGCAGGTCAGGGAATAGCCGGCATCTCTTTGGAAAGGCTGGGGGAAATTATTGCCTCCCATCCAAAATCTGCTTTAACACTGCCTGAAGTCAAACCGGGAGATCCTGTCGAGATTGTATTTACATCCGGAACCACCGCGGATCCGAAGGGCGTAGTCCTGTCTCACAGGAACATCCTGGCCAATCTCGATCCGCTGGAAGCTGAAATCAGTAAATACCTGAAATACGAGCGAATCGTCCATCCCCTGCGTTTTCTGAACCTGCTGCCGCTCAGCCACATGTTCGGCCAATACCTGGGTCTTTTCATACCCCGCATTTTCGGCGGAACGGTTGTTTTCCAGAACACCCTCAATCCCTCGGAAATATTGCGGACAATTCGACGGGAACGAATATCGGTTCTGGTAACGGTTCCGAAAATTCTGGAAACACTCAAGGGCAAGATGGAGCGGGACCTGGAGTCCGAAGGCGGGCTGCTTCAGTTTCGAAAGCAGTTTGAGAAGGCGCCGGGCAGGCATTTTCTGAAACGGTGGTGGATTTTTCGGCGTATCCACCGGAAATTCGGATGGAAGTTCTGGGCGTTCATCTGTGGGGGCGCGAGGCTCGACGAAGACACGGAGCAGTTCTGGGGAAGACTTGGATTTGCATTGATCCAGGGATACGGCCTGACGGAAACCACCTCCCTGATCAGCGTGAATCATCCCCTGAAGATAAGCCGTGGAACGATCGGCAAAGCGCTTGCAGGCCGCGAGATCAAGCTGGCACCGGATGGCGAGATACTGGTTCGCGGGGAGAGCATTGCGGACGGGTATTTTCAGGGGAATGCAATCACTCCGGTGCGGAGCGCAGACGGCTGGTTTTCAACCGGCGATATCGGCGCCAGGGACGAAGACGGGAACCTCTACTTCAAGGGGCGCCGGAAAAACGTGATCGTTACCGCGGAAGGCATGAATATCTACCCGGAAGATCTGGAGGCGGCGCTGCTGCGCCAACCGGAGATTCGGGACTGTGTTGTTGTGGGAATTGAGAGACAGGGGAATCCTGAAGCATGCGCGGTGCTGCTGTTTCATGACCGGGCGCAGGCGCCGGAACCGGTCATCCGGAATACGAACGCATTGATTTCCGATTATCAGCATATACGCAACTGGTGTATCTGGCCTGATGACGACTTTCCGAGGACTTCTACGCAGAAACCACAGATCGGGAAAATTCAGGCCTATGCCGCATCAAGGCTCCCGGGAACCTCAAATGAAGGACCACAGGGCGGAATTCTCCTGGACATGATACGGCAGCTTACGGGGCGAACGACTGAACATGCACGGCCGGACAGCAATCTGTCGACGGATCTGGATTTGAGTTCGATTGAAAGAGTGCAGCTTCTCGGGGCTTTGGAAGACAGGTTCGGCGTAGATCTGAACGAAACCGGTTTCTCCGAGGCGAGTACCGTTGGAGATCTTGAAGCGATGCTGCGCCGGCCTTCTTCAATGCAATCGGATTACAGGTATCCGCGCTGGGCCCAGCGAAAGCCGATAGCTGTTTTGAGGTATTTTATATACTACCTGCTGACATATCCGGCAACTTCGCTGATGGCTCGTCCGCGTGTTCGGGGCAGGGAACACCTGGATGCCTTGAAGGGCCCCGTGCTGTTTGTTTCAAACCACATCACCCAGGTGGATGTTGCGTTCGTTCTGGCCGCCCTGCCGCCGCGTTTCCGGCATCGCCTGGCCGTGGCCATGATGGGAGAGCTGCTTCAGGAAATGCGGCATCCGGATTCGGATACTGTCTTTCTGAAACGGTGGGTGTCCACAATTAAATATGGGCTGGTCGTGGCCCTGTTCAATGTATTTCCGTTACCACAGAAAACGGGATTTCGCCGCAGCTTCGCCTTTGCGGGAGAGTCTGCGGACCGGGGATATTCGATCCTGGTGTTTCCCGAAGGCGGACGCACTCCTGACGGCGAGATGCAGTGTTTTCAGGCCGGGATCGGAATCCTGGCAACCAACCTGAATATGCCTGTGGTTCCCGTGCGCATTGACGGGCTGTATGATTTGAAAAAATCGGGGGAAAAATTCGCGCATTCCGGTGCGGTGACTGTGACAATCGGTGAGTCAGTGCGATTTGATCCAGGCACGGATCCCGCCGAAATTGCAAAAGATCTGGAATCAAGAGTGGCCGGTTTGTGACTCCTTCTCCCTCATTTGAAAAAACTTAACACGAAGGCGCGAAGAAAATATAAATTAATTCTTCTTAGCGCCCTTGTGTCTTTGTGTTGTCTTTTTTGAGTCCATAGATAATGGATCGGGTGATTTTTTCATACGCTTCTTCAATGGTGGTTTCTTCCGGCAGTTTTATCGGTAGTGCCTCAAAAACAATAAAAAGCTGCTTCTGTGGATCGATCCATAGAAAATGACCCTTGTCATCCATAAGACCGAAAGAGCCATGCGAAAACAGTCGTCCCGTCCAATCAGTTTTGGCCGGTTTCATCCAGCCCAAGGCCTTTACCGTACCTTTATGGGATCTTTTAAATCGTACGATCGTATCTGGTTTAAAGATACGCCGGTGATTGTAAATGCCATTATTCAGCAGCATCTGTGAGAAAACAGCGACATTATTATCAAGGTATGAATTCTGCCATCCGGCACCTGTAGTTTCTGGTGCGAATTCTCGAGGAAGTTCTGTCATCATCCGTTCGGTGGAACCGGACGCACGGGATACGATCTCATCAATCAGAGTGCGGTTGGATATTTCTTTTCCGGATGCTGTCTTGCTCTTTCCATGAATATCTGCCAATAGGTCTGAAACAGGGATTTTGCCAAGATCCGTATCCTGCTGCTCTGGGAGATAATCCTGAACTAAGGCATCCAGGAGAAGTCCGCCGGATTCTGTTGCAAGCATCGCTGAAAATATTGTGCCGAAACTACCGTTTCCCCAAACGTAAGACATAGGTAACCGCAATCCTGAAGAATCATTTTCAGAATAGAACGGGGGCAGATCTTTATGGTAATCGATATCCAGGATGGTGGATCCTTTATATCCGGCTATAAGTTGAGCATCAGAGAATTCTCCTGATTTTATATAATCAAAAATAATTTGCCTGGTATTCTCTAATGTATCACTTAAATAATCAGCGGTTTCGTTAGGCATTGCCTTAAGTACCATTTCAAGCTTGGGAATTTCCAGGCCGTCGCCTACGGCCGCATGTTCGGGGATGGAGACGGGCATTTTTCCTGAAATGGGAATGGCGCCTGAAATGGCTTTTACAACGGCGCGCTGGGACACGTCCGAATAGCTGAATGTGCACAGGTAGGTTCCGACTTTAGGGAAACGCTCCAGCACATAGGGATTGCCGAAGGCGACCCACACAAACGGCTTCTTTGTCTTCAGAAGCTTTTCAATAATCGCCTGCTGGTCTTCGGGAATACCGATGATATTGCGACCGGAACTCACGCGTGCAAATGTAGCGCAGACAATCAGGTCGGAATTCTTCGCATATTTCAAAATGTTGTCGATTTGGTCTTTGGATACGCGCGCATTCGCCCATTCTGTGATTAGGGAAGGATAGACCTTCCGCATTTCCGACTGGAAGATATCTCCGGGATCGGTCGCCAGACCGGAGTCGAGCACCAGGCTGAATATCTTGGGATTATCAACGGGAGTAATCGGTAGCAACAGATCGTTGTTCTTAACAGCCGTTATTGAATGATCGGCGATTTTCTGGGCGAAAGCTTCATTTTGCGGCGATGCGATTGTTTCTTTCAGCCGGTCAATGGAAACCGTTCTTTCCCGATGCAGCCCCAGGCTGCTTTTTGCCCGGAGAATCCTGGAGACGGATGCATCAATGCGGTCAACCGGAATAAGCCCCATCTCGAAGGCACGTTCGATTTCGTTGACGGCAACGGCTACATTCGTGGGAAGAAGAACGATATCCGCTCCTGCCTGGATAGCTCGAACGGCGGCCAGGCCGGACCAGTAATGGTTTCGGATGCCTCCCATTTCCAATGCGTCGGTAACGACAATGCCGTCAAATTGGAGCGTGTGGCGCAGCAGACCCGTCAGAATTTCCCTGGACAGGGTCGCCGGGACCTCAGGGTCTTCCGTTACTTTGGGGACGGCGATATGGGCCGTCATAACGGCATCGACGCCCGCGTCAATGGCACTTTTGAAAGGCACCAGCTCCACGGAATCCAGGCGCTCGAAATCGGACGGCACAACCGCAAGACCGATATGCGTGTCGCTTGCCGTGTCTCCGTGACCGGGAAAATGCTTGGCTGTCGTCAGGGCCCCGCCCGCACGGGCACCTCGTATAAAGGCGGAGCCCAGGCGTGCTACGAGCCTGGGATCTTCTCCGTAGGAGCGGATGTTGATGACGGGATTTTCGGGATTGTTGTTGACATCCACGACGGGTGCGAAGAGCCAGTGAACGCCCAGTGCTCTCGATTCCCTCGCCGTAATCATTCCCTGTTGGTAAGCGAACTCTTCGGATCCTGTAGCCCCGATCGCCATGTTCCATGGGAACGATGTGGTGTCGTCTATCCGGAACGCCGCGCCGCGCTCAAAGTCCGCCGACACAAGAAGCGGTACTCTTGAGTATGACTGGAGTTCGTTGAGAAGAAGGGACGATTCATAGATGTTTCCGGCAAACAGCACAACGCCGCCGATGTTGTATTGCTCTATTTTCTCTTTAAGCTCCTTGAACGCTTCGTCCTGCCGATTGACGAATTTGCCATGCACACGGATCTGGATAAGCTGGCCGATTTTTTCCCTTAATGTCATTGAATCAAGGGTTTTGTCAACCCATGCTTGATCCGGCGGTTCCAATCTGTATTCGGAAGCTTCCGAATCGGGGGATTGAGGGAAAAGGGCAACACTCAGAAACAGGAAGATGCATAGAATTGAAATGAAGATCCATTCGGTCGTTGTCTTTGAAAGTGTCATGGTAAAGAGAAAATCAATAGAGCATTCGCAAACGCGCTCGGGATTGTTATCGGCATCGGTCCCTTTTTTTTCGCTTAATATTTTCCGATCCCGATATCAAGCGATGTTTGCTGCTGTTTTTACGCCAAAAACCGGCTCTAACCGAAATAGAGAGTCGTTGTGTTTACAGGGAATCCCAGCAGCTTCAGATACGTGAAAAGCTGCATCTTATGATGAAAGAAGTGCGACAGGAACTGCAGCGCCATCATTTCCGTCTTCGCTTCCCATCCCCAGGGAACGGATACGAGCTTGTTCTCAAAGTCCTCCTCGGATACTCCCGACAGAGTTTCATGCAGGACCTTCCTGTCGGTTTCAAGCTTGGATAGCGCTTCCTCAACGCTGCAGGCAGGCAGTTCCTGTTTCATCGATGCTTCCAGTTCTTCCTGGCCCGGCCAGTCGCCGCTGATGGTTTTGCGCAAGGCCTCCCCGATGCCCCCGTCGCACAGATGACAGATCAACTGTCCCATGGACATGAATTCAGGACCCGGTTTCCAGTCCAGTTTGTCCTCGGGGACCATTTTAACCAGGGACTCGGCTGGGCGGAAGCTGTCAATAACGTATTGGTAGAACTCTTCCTTTTTCACAATGGCTTCTCCTGTAACGTAATTAAAAATTCCAAATTTAAAACAGGCGTTTGTTACATGAATTTCATGACGGACCGCTCAATAAAGCCAGAGTAGCACAAAGCGATACTGAATCGCACCGAAGACTTTCGGCGCCTGAAAATTATAGAACGGGTAATCCTGAATCATGAAAGACATATCCAGACAGAGAACGAGGAGCCTGAAACAAAAAGCGGCTCTTCGCGTTCCTGTTTTTTATTTTCCATAGGAATTTATTATGTTTTTCGGTTTAAAATGCCTCCGAGGAACCGGCATTATGAAAAAGTCTGATCCAACGGAAGAGCCCGGTAAGGACCCTCAAACTTCAGCCCTGCATCTGTCCAGGGTGATGCCCGAAGTCTATAATGAGCTTCGAAAACTGGCCCGGGGATATATGGCCAGGGAGAAAAGAGGGCCGCAGACTCTGCAGGCGACTGCACTCGTAAACGAAGCCTATCTCAGACTTATGAAAGAGAAAGCGCATGGTTGGCGGAATCGCGCCCATTTTTGCGCCATCGCGGCCAACGCCATGAGGGAGATCCTGGTAGAAAAAGCGCGGGCCAAAGCGGCAAAAAAGAGGGGCGGTTCCCGGGCGCGCGTTAGTTTCAACGAAGATATTGCATCTGCTGAGGAAGAGTCGATCGACCTGCTGTCATTGCATCGGGCATTGGAAACCCTGGAGAAACAGGATCCAAAACTTGCACGTATCGTGGAACTGCGATTTTTCGGCGGTTTGACGGTTGACGAGACCGCCGGAGTAATGGATACGTCCCCTGTTACCGTCAAACGCAGCTGGAGCATGGCGAAAGCCTGGCTGAAAAAGGAGATGGAAGAACACAGTGAATCCTGAACGCTGGCAGCGACTTAAAGATATATTCGAAGAGGCTGTGGATATGGACAGTTCCAGCCGCGCCGGTTTTCTGGAAAGGGCCTGCAGCAGCGATACTGATTTGAAGAGTGAGATTGAAGCGCTTCTGAACCAACACGACAGCGACAGTTTTCTGGAAAAACCCGCTTCCCGGGAGTTTCCAGAACTGTTTGAAAGTGAAATGGAGAGCTTTTCTGCAGGAAAACGGCTGGGTGCCTACACAATAACAGGGAAAATCGGCCGGGGCGGAATGGGTATCGTATATCTCGCCCATGACAGCCGTTTGGATCGACCGGTCGCGATAAAGATGCTTCCCGCGGATTGCCTGAAGGATCCCCGGCAAAGGGAAAGGATCAGGCGTGAAGCCCGTGCCGCTGCAAGGCTGTCTCACCCGGGCATTGCCACTGTATATTCACTGGAGGAATCCGGGGACGATATTTTCATAGTATCGGAGTATATAAAAGGCCGGACGTTACGACAGGTTATGAAAAGCTCCCGCCTGCCGTTAAACACCCTCCTGGATATTGCCCTGCAGACCGGCCGCGCGATTGCCGAGGCCCACACGCATGGGGTTTTTCACAGAGACCTGAAGCCTGAAAATATTATGCAGACCGACAGCGGAAGCATCAAAATTCTGGATTTCGGCCTGGCCAGAATTGAGGGAGGAGATTACAGCAGTACCGATGCGCGCCTGACCCGCACCGGGATGTTTCTGGGCACCCCGGCCTATGCCTCTCCGGAACAGTTGTTGGGAACGGATATCGATTTTCATACGGATATTTTTTCTTTCGGTGTTTTTCTGTATGAAATGGCGGCAGGGAAGCATCCATTCGGCGATGGGGAATCTATCGCCACTATTGCGCGTATCCTTGAAGGGGATCCTCCGGATCCCAGTGTGGAGGATCCGTCGATTCCCGAAGAACTGGACCGGATTGTCCGGCGTTGTCTCCAGAAAAGACCGGAAAATCGTTATTCAGACATGCGGACTATTCTGAACGACCTCGAATGCCTGCACGATACCTGCGGCGCAAAACCAAAACGTTTGCATGTCTCCGGCGACGACGACACCTCAAGAGAAAGATCGAGGCTTCATCCGCTCTGGTGGTGGCAATTTCATCAGGCGGTTGCGGGTTTCGGGTACTACGGCATGATTTACCCTCAATGGCGCGTTAAGCAGTGGCTGGGAGGCATAGAGGGCTCGATGTTGTTTTTTCCGTTGTTAATTGCCGTTATGATAGCGGCCAACCTGCGTCTACACCTGTGGTTCACTTCCAGGTTTTATGTTTCCGAGCTTGCGGAACAGCGTCGAAAGGTATCGATATGGATCCGCTGTGCGGACTGGCTTTTTGTATGCATGCTGGCGATCTCGGCCATTCGGATTCATACGATACATGCCATTATTGCCACATTGTTGATGGCTGTTGCGATCGGCAGCCTGGTAGCGTTTACCCTGATTGAGCCCACAACGGCACGGGCGGCGTTAAAAGACAGATTGAAGATTGAAGATTGAAAATTATATGGTGAAATGCATCCGCTGATTTACAGTTACAGGTGTAATAAATCCCAAAAGCCATAGGAATATTTCAGTTGCCGTTGAATGCGGTATGGCTGTAATCCGTTTTCCCGCTTTCCAGTTCCCGGATCATGCGTGCGCGCATGGATAGAAGCGTTCGTTCCAGCGATTCACGGGCAATGCGGTTGATTATCGGGCGTATCATATACTCCAGCAGCTTTGGAATGGTCCGGCTTAGGGTAAGGGATTCGCATTCCACGATAACGCCGTCCGGCGTCTGCTCGTATCGCCAGTAAGAGTTCATGCGCCAGAGAAACCCGTGGTCATTGCCCACCGGTTTTTCCCGTTCCCTGTTTCCCTTAAGCTGCTCCACCTCGGCAATTTTTGTTGCAACGCTGGTACTGGATGCCCTGAGAGGATTGTGCCGTTTGAACCGGATGGTATGTTCCGTGTTATATACGACGGTTACTATTTTCGAACGCTGCAGTTTCAGGAATAGTCTGAGACCGTCCGCAGATCGTTCCAGGACCCTGGATTCAAGCACATCTTCCTGGGTTATATCCGCGGATTGAGGATTTTCGACCCTGGATAGGATAAAATCGAGGTCTGTACCCGGAATGAAAATGCCTCCACGCCAGTGGTGAATTTTTCCCCCGGAAATTTTTATCGAACAGCCGTTTTTTCCCGTGGGTTCGACAGAGTGGATGGAAAGGTCCCCGTCAAGGAGTTTTTTGCGTTCAACTAAAGCGTCATCATTCGACTGGAAGTCAAGATTAAGAAAACCATTATTTGAAGATAGCTCCCGTTCGATACGCAATTCCGTCGCCTTTACGTATTCGTTCCAGTCCTTCACTGTTTCAGGTTTTAATTCGGCGGATTCGGCTCCCGGCATTTGATATAAGAAAAGGCATGCAATCAGGGGCAGAAAACGGGACGCATTTCTACGATGCCTGAAACACATATTCCAATCTCCCGGATTTGTTCGCATTTGATTACCACGGAAAACTATGAGATCGCCTGCTATAAAATTTAATACACAACATACAGCAATACAAAGCCTATTCGCGGCCGGCCGTTTCAGGGCTTTTATTTCCGATATTGCAAGCAGGCCTCTGTTTTCACGAACATGCAGCTTTGCATCGGTTTTCATAATCTATCTCCTTTCATTGGGATAATGTGAAAACCTGCCCCGAAGCGGATCAGAAAAAATGAATTCGAAGGACTTTTTTGATTGAAGACGTAGTTACAGGTGAAACGATAGATGAATAATGCGGGTTAAAATAAGATTGTGTTCGGCATTTTTGTAGTTCGCCTGATCGGATTGCCTGAAACAGGCTTATGAACCGATAAGTACTTTTACCTGGCTGGGAGCGACTACGGTTCCGGCAGGGGCGTTGGCGTTGGTGCCGTTATGCGCCGTCATGGATGTCAGGGATATTACGGGAGAGCCCTCCACCTTTACATTGGTGTTTCCTTTCTTGAAGGAAGCCGGTCCCATATTCATCCCGGATATGAGGCCTCCGGCGACACCCGCTTCATCTCCCATCGTTTTGGGAATCTTTGACTTGACAGTGACCGTTTGCTTGCCGCAGATCTTGACCTTCATGGATACATTCGTCGCCTGATTTAACATTCCGGTATTTGGAAAGGGGGTCGGGATAGGGGGGGCAGGAGGAGCCGGTACTTTGCATACATCAGGCATGGCCATGCAATTGCCGCCGCCATTTGTCGATGCTGGAAACATTTTACGATTCCTTTCTATTGATTAACCCAGATGTATTTTCTCGCCCTTGATTTTAAAGTCCTCTTCCGATTTCAGAAATGCCTTGCGGCTTTTGAACTGGAAGGTCTGATCCACAAGCGTCCGCATTCTGCCGGTCCGGAGCTGCGTCAGCTGTTCGACGGTCCGGTACGCATTCCGGGCCTTTTCAACCAAAGTTCCGACCATGGTTTCCATGCGATCTACAATCCACCGGGAGGAAGCGGCTTTAACATTTAATTCCTGCCCTTCCATTTCTAATGTATGTCCACTGATTAGGACATTCCGCGCCGATCGGAGATCTATGTCCCCGTCCTCGGTGCTCAGCTCCAGGCATCCCCTGGCTATGTTGACGCGTGCCTTTTCGCCGGCAGGATCGTATTCGAAAATCAACTCTTTGCGCGCTGAATAGACCTGCAGGACTTCGGATTCTTTCTCTGAATCCGACAACATGGCGCATGCGCCGCTTTTTGTACTGAGCAATATCGGAGACTGCGGCTCCCTTTGGAAAGAACCAATCCTGCCGATGACATAAAGCTCCTGTGCCGAATCTGCAGCGACAAGGACCCTGTCTCCGGCGGTCAGTGGTGCGTTGCGGGCAACGGCAACATGCGCCGATATAATGGACGCGGGGCCGGGCGTGTCCAGCCGCACACGGACCGTTCCGTCATCCCGTTCGTTTTCAACGACGCAGGCGGGATCGAAACAGGGCTTTTCAGATAATAAAGACAAAGCATTCGTTGTGCTGTTCATGGCTTTATGTCCTTTTAGTCGGAATCTCGAAAGCGGGAGGAGTCCAATCCTCTGCCTCTTTGAGGTCCGGGTCGGTTGTTTTTACATCTTTTAGATTGGCGTCCGTCCAGGCGGTATCCTGATCGTCGACACGGTGCAGAGTGCACTGAAGCAGATCGGCGCCTGAAAAATCCGCGCTGCGCAGAACGGCATGGGAAAAATCCGCGTAAGGGATTCGTGCGCCGGCAAACCGGGCTTTTCCGCATTCGGCGCGTGTGAAGATCGAGCGGTCCAGGCGGGCTTGAGAAAAATCGCCGCCGCCAAGCCCGGCATTGTCGAAATTGGAGCCGCGCAGATCGGCCTTCCGGGCTTTTACGCCTTTCAGTTGTGCTCCGATAAAGCAGACGGCTTCAGCGCGGGCTTCGCTGATGTCTGCGCCGGACAGATCTGCATTCATGAAATTGACCTGCTTCAAGACAGATCCTTTCAGCCGGGCTTCCTTCAGGTCGGATTCCGCAAAATCGGAATCGGTAAAATCGCATTCTAAAAGGTCCATGCCGGACCAGCGGGTCTTAGCCAGGTTGCAGAGTTTGAAGGTGGAGCGATTCACACGCGTTCGGGTGAAATCGACGCCCTCCAGGTCGGTGTTTTCCACCATGGCGCCGCTGAAGTCCGTTCCTTCGAGTTTGCTTCCCGACATTTCACAGTAGAAGAGAGACGCGCGACTGAAGTTCGCCTCGCCGAGGTCGGCTTCGGAAAAGAGGGTGCTGTCGAGCTTTGCATCCCCGAAATCGGCGTTCCTTAGATCGGCTTTGCTGAAATCGGCGTCGTTCAGGTTGCAGTTTGTAAATTTGGTGCCTCGAAGCTGCGCGCCGGAAAAATCGGCCGCAGAAAGGTCGATGCCGCTGAGGTCGACGTTTTCCAGGTTGCATTGCTGCAGGGGCATTCCTTCGAGAATCGCTTCCCTGAAAAGCGCACCTTGAAGTGCGCATTCGGAAAAAGCCGTTTCCCTCAGGTCATGGCCCGAAAAATCCGATTCAGGCAGTTCCGCATTGACGAAAGAGGTCCCCTTAAGGTTGGCCTCTTTGAATCGGGTCTTAAGAAGTTTGACTCCGGTGAATCCGGCATCCGTCAGATCGGCTTCCGAGAAGTCGCTTTCAGAAAGGTCTATTCCCTGAAACCGGCTGCCTGCCAGGTTTGATTGTTTAAAATCCCTGCGGGTTATCTGGGAGTTGGAAAAAATGCAGCCGGGAAGATTCCCCGATAGGCCGGAAGCTGAGGATAGATCCGTATCCGAAAATTCTGTTCTGCCGATTTTCGCCTCATCTAGCCTGCTGCCCTTCATGGAGCAGTTCGAAAAAACAGCCCGCTCCAGGTCAGATTCGCAGAGGTTGGCGCCATCCAGGAATACATAATCGAAACTGGAATCTTTGAGGTCGGCCTTGGAGAAATCCGCTCCATTCATACTGCTCTTGCCTGGGCCGAAATCATTCTCAGAGATTCCCAGGTCTTCCAGACCGAGGTCGAGCGATTCGTAATCGATATCCGAAGGGTTCTGTTTCGCCAGTTCCAGTGCTTTGGGTGAGAGTTTTATATTTCCGGGATCTTTCAGCAGCATCTGCTCAATGCCTGCCTTTAGATCCGACAGATTGGCGTTGCGGAAAACTGTCTTTTCACAGCTTGTGTTCACCATTTGCGCCTGCGAGAGGTCGGCGCCGGAGAGGTTGGCCTGTCCGAGGTCCGCTTCATTGAATGTCGCGCCTGAAAGCCTGGCGCCCTCGAGATCCGCGCCTGTGAATTTTGTTTTGGTAAACGTCGTCTGCTCGAAGTTCGCTCCGCGCAGATCCGCGCCCGAAAGATCCAGGTTCCAGAGCTGCGTTGCAGCCAGCGATTCTCCTGCTTGAGCCTTCCGGAGAACCTCATCGGCGCTCAGGAACATTTTGCCCAGGTTCCTGAACTCCTCGACCAATTGTTTGAGGTCGATCTTGCTGAAGTCGAGGTTTTCGAAGTCGATCATGGTTTCATCCCTGTTCCGCCTTCTCCTGCAGCTTGGACATCTTCAGGTTTGTTTCATCGGTCCTGATATTTTCTGTAACCGCATCCAGGAACTCGACGCCGTACATATTCGAGCCGCTGAGGTCCGCACCCGTCAGGTTGGCTTTTTCAAGATTTCCCTGGAAGAGATTCATTCGGACCATACGGGCTTCCAGCAGGTCGGCCTTGTCGAACCGGCTGAATTTCATATCGGTGAACGACAGATCGGCCTGTTTCAGGCAGGCGGCGGTGAACACCGCTCCTTCCATCCGGGCGCCGCGGAAATCGCTACCGGTAAGGTCGGCGTTGTCCCAGATGGATCCGCCGCCGGCAGAGTTCCAGAAGATGCCTCCTGTAAAATCACAGCCATCGGAAGCTCTCAGTCCCGTCAGGTTTGCCTCCGTCAGGTCGATCTTTCGTCCGACGGCGCCTTCCATCGATGCCTCCCGCAGATCGGCGCCCCGGAGAACCGCATTGTCCAGCACGGCTTTCGAAAAGTCGGCGCCCGAACAGGAACTTCCCAGGAAACTGCATCCGGTGAGATCCGCCTCCGAGAAGTTGGCGCCCGCGGCTTCGGCCCGATCCAGTACTGCCCCCGCCATCCGGGCTTTCTCGAAAACGGCATCGGCGAGAGTGGATTCAGCGAGATCCGCTTCGGTCAGGATGCTCCCTGTGCAATCGGCATCTGCGAGAATAGACTTTCCCAGCTTTGCCTTTGTAAGGTCCGCCTCCGCCAGATTCGCGCCGGTACAATCGGCCTCCGTAAGATCCGCTTCCGTGAGATCGGCCCCTGAAAGGATGGCGGATTCAAGCTTCGCCCCGTTGAGAATGGCGCCGGCAAGTTTTGCACCGGAAAAATCCAGATTCGAAAGATCGAGACCCGAAAGGTCCAGCCCGTGCAGATCCTCCCCGGTGAAGGATTCGCCGCGGGCGGCCCTCTCCTGTACGTTATCCCGCGTGAGAAGCTGCGCTTCCTTTTCTTTTGCCGCCCCGGTCTCGGCCTCTTCTTCGGCTCCTAACTGCTTCTTGAAACGTTCCTGCTGCTTTTTCGTCTGTTCAATCAACGGAGTGAGGTTTTCAGGGTTCAATCCCATCTTCGGTAGTGCCGCTCCCATCAGGGCCATGATCTTGCCGACCTCCGGATTGTCGGCTATGTCGGCGGATTTAAGGCCCAGTTCCTTCATGAAGCGAAGCTGCTCGGCTTTGGCTTTTGCGCTGACGGGCGGCAAATTGTCCGGATCCAGGTCGAGTTTTGCGAATGCCTCCCGCATCTGGTCGTCAAGCTCCTTCTGCTGCATTTCAGCGACTTTTGCCGGGTCGGTCTCGGTGAGTTTTTGGATGAGCCGGGACTGTTTCTCACGGGCTTCTGGCGGCACGGTTTGCGGATTTACGCCCATTTGCGCCAGGATTGCGTTTGTCTGAGCCTGCAGATAAGCAGGATCTATATCCGGCTTCTCCTGAGCCACGGAAGGGGTTTCGGTATCCTCTTCGGGTTGAGCTTCGGGCTCTTCCGGTTCCACGGCCCACGCTTTTTCCTCCTCGGCCTGCTTTTCCAGGAACTGCTGATAGCACGCCTCCTTTGAAGCCGGTTGCCGCTCAAGCGGCTCGGACATTATAAAAAGGTCCTGAACCTCCTCATAGTCTTCGGAGAGCACCTCGGCCCAACCGCGCCAGACAAGCACCAGCTTTTCAGCCTCCATGTCCACCCACAGGGTGTCCAGATTCAGGGAGACTTCCTCGAAGCCGGTTTCCTCTTCTCCGGATCCTGTCCTTTTGTTCAAAAAACACCGGATATTGATTCCGGGAAGCTGTGAGTGATATTGAGAATGTTCCGGATGCAGGTTTTCAAAGTAGAGCTTCTCGTCACCCCGGAGATATCCCTCGACCTGCATCTCCGGCGGCGCCGCGTTGAAATGGCTCCAGTCGAAATCCTCGGGAAACCAGGGCCAGCGGGATTCCCTGTAATTGCCTGTATAGGTTCCTGTTTTAGAATGCCGGGTCTGCCACATCCGGCCCAGCGGACCGAACCCTGCCGGTTCCGGGCTGCTCTTGGGTGACTCAATCGGATGCACCGGATCTTCAATGTTCGGCAACAGCCGGATCTCATTACCCCGGGCATCCTTTATCGGACCGCTCCCCTTGCCCACTGGATTTTTCCTGCTATTTTCGCCCCCGAAGCTGTTTTCGTATCTTAGTTCCATTTCGGTGAACGGCTCCGGATCTGTAGCGAAGTGGCGAAACCAACGCTTCTCCCAACGGCGATTCCCGAAAACGGAAAGCGTTTTTTTATGCTCACCAACCTGGAAAGTGACCGGACACATCCGGGCGGGCTTACTTTGCGACGTGTGACACTTGCCGACCAGCAGCAGATCCGCCCGGGGTTTAAAGAAAGCGAAATCCGATTCGTAGAAAAGACTGCCCTGCCGGTCTGCATCATCCGCGTAGAAGGAGTCGCCCCTGGGGAATGGCTGTTCCTTGCCCAAAACCGACGGCTCTTCCGGCATTAAATCAAATGTTCCTTTTGCGATCATCGTAAGGGAGTGCCCGGGATGACAAAGCCTTCCAACCAGAAAAGATAATTGTAATTCTGTGTCCTTTAATATGTTCACTTTTTAACCTTGCCGGATAAAAATGCCGCCCGGATACCGCTTCCGGATTAGCCCATGTCTACGATGTTCTTTGTACGTAATCCTTTGCTGGCAATTACGGTCTTTGTGTCCATCTGGATGCGGTCTTCCGCAGACAGGATCATTCTTCCACGACCCGACTTGATAAATAAACGTCCGTTGCCACCGGATGAATCGATGTTAATCGCTCCGCTTTTCTTCATTTCAATCCTGGCATTGGGTTTCTTCCCGCTTTCTTCAATGTTTTCCTTGATCCTGTCCGGTTTCGCCTGCTTGAAGTACATGCGGAGGGCTAAACCGTTGGCGAGTGCGCTTAAAGCCGCTATCACCGCATTGGAAGTATGCCCAAAGCTGGTCTGGAGTATATCCGCACATTTTTCTTCCCAATTCTTGCTGAATTCCAGGCCAAGATAGTTGCCGATTGCAGCGGCAGCGTTTGCAGAATGCACTGTACCCGCCAGCAAGACAGCGGCTACCATCGCTGTTTCGAGTTTGTTTCGTGCTTTGCTGTCGATTCTTAATGCACCTTCCCCGATGGATAATCGGACTGCATCATTGCCCATTTCGACGACAGACTGGCGTTTCGTTCCGGCCGAAAACAGTAGCTTGCCCTTTTTTTTGCCTTCGGATTCAATGATAGCGTCTCCTTCAGCTATATACAGCATGTCGTTGTCTGCCTGACGAATTGCATTTTTATTAGCATATTCGTATTCGGGTCCGATCCGAACTTTTACGTTTGAACCTATGAAGGATTCAATCCCGGCGGCTAATTTGAAGGAGCTTTCAACGCCGAGGAGCATCTCGGATTTAGATCCCAAAATAGTCTCGCTTTTTGAGCCCCCATGCACTTCAGTTTTCGACCCCCCCGTAATTTCCCCACTATCCGATTTGCTCTCAAGAAAGAGATAATCTGCCAGCTGCAAACCGGAATGCATGGTTGGAGTGTAAATAAAGATGCCTTCATTCCCCGGTGTGGAATCGAAGATGAGCTCATTGCCATAATTGTCACGGATAATGCTCTTGGCCTGGTTTTCGTTTGTTACGGGGCTGACGGTTTCTGGATTGGGAATGGAACTCGAAATGACGGGACGGTCCGGATCGCCGTCTATGAAGGTCAAAAGAACCTCAGCACCTTTGTGTAAAGGAAAGTGCATTCCTGAAGGTTGCTTCGGACCATCGGTTGCCGTAAAGCCGGAATAGGGCTGGGCCATCCGTATAAAGCGCGAGGCTTTGCCCTCAGTTCTGCCGCTCAGATCGAAGGGCAGGATGACCTTATACCGTCCCTGGTCGTCCAGTTCGGCGAACTTGCCGTCACCTGCTGCATCCACAACGGCGTTCATGGTGCCGTAAAATTTCGATTGCGAAGTTTTTCGCTCCGGACGGAATTGTATGTCTGCAGGGATACAGACGAAACGGTTTGTGTAACCGGGCTGTTCTTCCAGTTCCGACTCTTTCTCACCGAGACCTGCCAGCAGATCTTCGGCCCGGCTACCTTCGTGCACAACTTCAATAATGAGATATTTCCGGTTGTATTCGCTGCGATAATGCCCGGCCAGTTCGAAAGTAAAGCCGGGGCAAAATGCCGGGGCCGTTGCTTCGCCGTGGAATTCTTTCTCCCGGCAGAGAAGCTCCTCGGCCCTGATTTTCGCCAGTTCATTCCCCCGGCCGGGATCTTTGAAATGCTCTCCGTAAATGCAGACTTCTCCACGACCGTCGGGATCGACTGCAGCCTCCGCCTTTATTTCCAGGCCGGGATTTCGATAGTTATAGTCCTTTAAAATCACTTTTGCGGGAAGCATCTTCTGGCGGCAGACGAACTCTTTGACAATTTCCTCTTCCGAAGCGATCAGACCGGAGGGGGGAGAGTAGGGGACATTTGTTTCACCCTTGATATCCTTATGGATGGAGAGGCTGTCGGAGACAATCATTTTTGCGCCCTGTTCGGTCTGTTCGAAGAAGTAGTAAATTCCTTCCCGTTCCATCCAACGGGAAATGAAATCAAGGTCGGTTTCACTGTACTGGCAAATATACTCCCAGCTTGGATAATCCTGTGTGAGATTCAGCTCGTAGTCCATGCCCGACATCCCTGCCTGCTTAAGGATTTCTTCGATGATTTCAGGAAACTTCTTGTCCAGAAAGATTTGATTTTCGCGGTAAAGACCTGCGTTCCAGAGCTTCGGTACCAGGACGGCGCGGTAGAAAACATGCTGCTTCACCTCATGAAGCTGTTCGAACCGGGAAAGGACTCCATGGAAAGGGAGTTCCTCGTCTCCGTGTACAATGGTTAGTGTCGCAGGATTTTGGAGCACTGCTTTCAGATCAATCTCAGGATCTTCAGAAGCCAGGGTGATGTCGAATTCGTAGGGCTGGGATATTGCTTCAATCCCACTGAATTTCACAACCGAAAAGGCATCTTCAGGAAGCGCCTTCGAAACAAAGGTGAATTCTTTTCTTTCCTTAAAAAGCATCGCAGACCTCCATTATGGATTCCAACTGATCTCTGAGGAACGGCCGTTTTCATTCTACTCGAAATGTCATGTCCGTCGACTTTTCGTCTGAGGCGCGTTCGGATCCGAGAGAGAAAATCTGAGACTTAATTTCCTGCCGATCTATAGCCTACAGGAATTCCTTATGAGAAACGGAGTTCAAAATCACCGCTTTCATTAATTTGAATTTCCAGTTTTTCCGGAAGCTTCCCCTCCGCCATCTTTTGCAGAATCTCGCTCGAAACAAGGGGAAGCAGATTTCCCTGCATTATGTGGTCGATATTGCGGGCGCCGGTTTCGACCTCGGTACAGCGCTCGGCAATCTGATCCACGACGCTGTCCGGGTATGCCAGGATAATTTGGTGATTGTCCTTCAGACGACGGCCTAAATGACCCAGTTTCAAGCGGACGATGCCTTTCATGGATTCCACGTCGATGGAGTAGAAAGGCACAATGGTCATCCGGGCCAGCAGAGCGGGCTTGAAGTGATTGCTCAGAACCGGCCGGATAGCTGCAGTCAAATCCGAAACCGCGGGCCTGGGTTGATCCTGTGGAATCGATGTGATGATATCGGATGCCAGGTTGCTGGTCATGATAATAACGGTGTTTTTGAAATCGATTACCCGGCCTTCGCCGTCGGAGAGCATGCCCTTGTCAAACGTCTGATAAAAGAGGTTCATGACTTCAGGATCCGCCTTTTCAACTTCGTCGAGCAGCACCACGGAATAAGGCCGCTGACGCACGGCTTCGGTCAGCACCCCGCCTTCTCCAAATCCGACATAACCGGGAGGGGAACCGATTAGCCTGGAGACCGTGTGTTTCTCCTGGAACTCGGACATATTGATCGTAGTCATGAAGCGCTCTCCGCCGAAAAGCGTCTCCGCAAGACTCAGGGCTGTCTCGGTCTTGCCGACCCCGCTCGGTCCCACGAACAGGAAGACGCCGATAGGGGTGTTGGGATTGGATATGCCTGCCTTGGAAGCCCGGATCCCCCGGGCAAGCATTTCGAGAGCGTGGTCCTGCCCCTTAATGCGCTCTCCCAGCTGTTTATCCAGCTTCAGGATCAGGTTCGCCTCATCCTTGACCATGTTGCCGACCGGGATTCCTGTCCAGTCCGCGACTACCTTGGCGATAACGTCGGGATTGACTTCAAGACTGATCAGCGGCTCACCGTCCTGCGCTTCCGCAAGCTGTTTTTCCGCCTGCTTTAATTGTTTCTTGATCTGGGCGCTGTCGGCGTCGGACTTTGCGTCCATTCCCTGATTTCGAAGCTTGACGAGATTGGCCGCGGCCTTGTTTTCCTTTTTCCAGCGCTTTTCCAGACCCTCAAACGCCTTCTTCTCATCGGCGATTTCCTTTTTAAGCTGCTTCAGACGGGTATTGTCGATTTTGACACCGGCCTGTGCATCCCGATCCAGGGCTCCAAGCTCCCGTTCCAGGATCCGGACGCGTTCGAGCCGGTCTTCCAGTATATCGGGCCGGCTGCTGAGCCCGATCTTGACCCGCGCGGCGGCCGTGTCGAGAAGGTCGACGGCCTTGTCCGGCAACTGCCGTCCGGAGATGTAGCGGCTGGAAAGGCGGGCGGCCGCAACAATGGCATCGTCCAGGATATGCACCTGATGGGATTCCTCATATTTTTCACGCAATCCCCGGAGTATTACAGTCGCGTCCTCTTCCGAGGGTTCTTCCAGGGCGACAGGCTGAAAGCGCCGGGCGAGGGCGGCGTCTTTCTCGAAATACTTTTTGTATTCGGACCATGTGGTCGCCGCGACGGTTCGAAGCTCTCCCCTGGCCAAGGCAGGTTTCAGCAGGTTGGCTGCATCGCCCCCTCCCGCAGTCCCGCCGGCGCCTATCAGGGTATGGGCTTCATCGATGAAGAGAATTATGGGGCTGGCCGAGGCTTTCACTTCGGTGATGACGGCCTTCAGGCGGTTCTCGAATTCACCCCGCACACCGGCGCCGGCCTGCAGCAGACCGAGGTCCAGGCTGAGCAGCCGGACATCTTTGAGTATCGCAGGGACGTCGTCCTGAACGATCTTCAAGGCAAGTCCTTCGACCACGGCTGTTTTCCCGACGCCCGCTTCACCCACGACAATCGGGTTGTTCTTTCTTCGCCGGGCCAGGATGTCAATCATCTGCCGGATTTCGCGATCCCGACCGAAAACAGGATCGATTTCTCCCTGGCGCGCCCGTTCCGTGAAGTCGAGCGTAAATTTGGCCAGGGCCGAATCCGCTTCTCCTTCTTTCGCTGAAGGAGAGCCGGGTTCTGCAGCGGCAGTTTTAATCTCCTCCGGAGAACCTGCCGTAATTTCAAAAAATTCCCGCTTTAATGCGTCAATCTGGATTTTTTCCAAAAGATCCAGACCGCCGCCGCCTAAATAGCGGGGAAGATTATTCACCAGGGCGACCAGCAAAGCCCCCGATCGAATTAAAGATAAACCGAGATCCACCGATCCGATCAACCAGGCGTCCTGCAGCCAGTCCAGAACTTGTGGAGAAAATACCGGTTTTCCCGGATTTCCCGAACGGAATCCCTCCAGGATCCTCTGCAGGGCTTTCCGAACCCGGGCAGGATCGATCTCGAAGTAAGCCAGAGCCATGCAGATATCGGATTTCGGATCGTCCAGCAACTGCAGGAGGAAGTGCTCGATGCCGACTTCGTAATGGGCACGGGAAACGCATTGTCCGGCCGCGGCTTCGAGGGAACGCTTACAGAAATGGTTCAAACGGTTCAGCAGCAGTTTCGCGTCAACTTCAATCATGAGGATCTCCTGGTCTGTGACTCATTTTCTCCAGAACCTCGAACAGGCATTTCGTGTCGGAAACGAGTCACAGGTTGTTTAATCCAGCTCAGCCGGAGGCTGAGCCGGACTTGCACATCGACCCCGGCCCACATTTCTTGCCGGGCTTCTACTGCGTAAGCAGAAGGGCTGAGGATACAAGGCCTTCTTTGCCGCCTGGCTAAGAAACCTCGTGAGAAATGTGGGCCAGTGAAGCCCGGTTAAAGACTACCGTTTCTTTCCTGTCCTTTTCCGAAGGTTCGGATAGCAGCCAGCTGGTCCATCCCAGCCTGTTGCATGAGTTCTCCGGCTCCTTCGAAAGCAGTTGCAGCCTGGGCGGCTGGAGTACCTTAAAGGCAATGTCGAACTCGAGGCGGTCGGTGGCGAAAAAATCAATAATTGCGCGCATTGTACGATGATTCTGCCGGTCGGGCAGGAATTCGAGAAACTGTTGATAGTGGACCGGTCCGATCCAGATTCGGAAATTACCCGTACGGGCATAAACACGACGGCCGATGGAACAGTCCGTGTTCAGCCGACAGTTTTTCATTCCCAGGGAGGCAAATTGTTCCTGTTTTATTTTGATCCATTTGCCGGTGCAGGATTCTACCTCTACAGGGAGGCCGTCAAAGTATTCGCTTATAATGGACTCTAATGCGGTTGCGGAATGGGGTTGCTGGTTGATAAGACCGGCGAACTGGAGAAGGCGCAGAGGTTCCGGCAGACCGGTTTCCCTGTAGGAGAGACGCGAGCCAAGACCGATCAGGGAAAACAGGCTCGGCGTCAAAGAATCGTTTTCCCCGTACTCGAACTGGACATGATACCGATATTTCGCCCAGCAGCGGTAGAAAAGGGAAAGCAGGCGATGATGAAACAGGTCGAGAAAATCGCGTATTCTATCCTGGTCTTCATCATTCCTGAGGATCTCTTCTGAATAAAAGGACGGCAGCGGAGAGGTCGAACCGTATAAGCCAAGAAAGGTTGTAGTAATTCTGTAACGATTTTTCCCTGTCCCGGGTGATTCGACAAAATCCAGTTCGGCGACATCGGATGCCGGAAAAGCCAGGGAAGTGTCCGGCCGGAACCGGATAATTTCGGCGGAGGCCGGTCCCCCGTGCCCTACACGCACGGATCCGCCCGCGCACTGTTCCAACAGCCTCACCAGCTGAAAGAACGAAAAACGCCTTGCTTTCGGGATTAGTCGCTTGGCTAAAGGACGATCCGATGTCCGATCCTCGTCGGCCACTCGAAAGTTTCCCCTTTCTCGACTCCGTTTACAATCAGTCGGCTGAATGAGTTTAGTGAGACATAGAGGGCCAGGAATTCATTCAAAATCGATGCAAAGAGAAACATATCCCCGTCATTGTCGAAGTGGCTCTCTTTCAGCCTCAGCCTGGTCGTTATGCCGCGTATGGGAACTCCCTTGTACAAAAGGTCTTCCGAAGCGCTCTCGATGTCGACAATGCTCTCCAGGTGAAGCTGGTTTACCCGGGCGGATTGCTGGTTTTCCAGAGAGTGAAAATTGTAGAGTTCCAGGATGCCCCTGAAAGCCGGGACACTCGACAGGGATGTGGAATTCAGAGCCAAATGGGAAAGCAGGCGCCAGAGAAGATCCCCTCCCAGCGGAGGCCGGATGCCGCGCGTAACACGGGTGATGTTTTGAAATCGCGCATACGTTGGAGAACTGTCGGTTGCAATCCGGATATCTCCTGACCGGAGTTTCTCGGCCAGGATTCTGTTCGTGCAAGTCAAATCAAACGTGACGGTTTCCGTAGGGGGTATGGCGGACAACTGTTCTTTATTGACGAAGGAGACATAGATATCGGTTCCGTCTCCTGCTACAGCAGTGCGAATCCTGGTTTCATAAAATATTTTGCCATTGCTGGAGGCTGAAGGCATGCTCCGAAAGGAGTGGAACGGGGGATATTCTCTCTTCTCGCTCGTTCCCTGTATCCACCCAATTGCATTATCGACGGAGTAGATCTCAAAATGCTGGGGATTACCGCCTGCAGGTCTGACGCGATATTCCGTTCTCTCGTGGTTGATCAGAATAGGCTCGGATTCCGTCTGGAACAGGTTTACGACCGGAGTACAGAAAAGACGGATATTTTCTTCAGAGACTTTTGCGGATCCGTTGAAGCCGTGTGAGAAAATAAATCCAATTTCCAGTCGATCCGAATTGATCCTGTGCCGGACGTGCTCCAGATCGACAAGGTCAACGAACAGAAATTTCTCCGGGAAGGAAAAATATTCCTGCAGCAATCGATATCCGTCAAAGGATGTATTGGGATAGGGAAGCAGGGATTCCTCGCGGGTGAATCCTCCCGGTTGCACGGAACCCGGTTCCAGGAAAAGGTCATCGGCGGGCTTGCCGGCGACAATGGGGCGCAGACGGATCTTTTCAACATGACGACAGAGATGGTAATAAAGGAGTTTTCCGCTTTCACCGACCAGGAAAAGCCGTATTTCCCCAGTTGCTGAATCGGCAATCGAAAAGCCGGATTCCATTTTCAGGCTGACTGTCAGTTCTGTCCGGCTTCCGACCGGTGTTTGTAGAAATGCGGATTCAATATTCAAAGGGTGAAGATCCACATCGAAGCATGTGCGGAATCGGCAGGTGGTTCCGTCCACTGGAACGGAAGCGACCTCCGTTCCTTTCGGAATACGGGTTGATTGTCTCAGCATGCCCCCGACTGGAGAAAATTCAATAAGAGAAATCGGGGGTATCGGCCGCAGGTAGTGGGGAAATAACAGGTTCATCAGGGAGTGGGTCAATTCCGGGAATTCGTCATCCAGCTTCTGCCTGATCCGCCCGGTCAGAAATGCGAAACCCTCCAGCAGTCTTTCAACGTCGGGATCGCTTTCGCCTTCCGACAGAAAATGCGCAGCCTCGGGATGGGCCTGGGCAAACTCCCTTCCCATCTCCCGCAAGAAGGAAAGCTCGTCCTGGTAGTACTTGTTGAAGCTCAAAGATGGCCTCCGGCGAAAGTGGGCTAAAAATCTACAATTCAGATGAGAATATGAAACTCTCCCATTGCAATAAGGCAGCCTGATAAGGGCAATTTCATGCCGGGCAGGCGATCCCAATTACAGCGGGAATGTGTGATCAGTCCGGATTACAGGCCAGGCTGATGGACGAAACGCTTCCTCATGATTCGGTTACATCCGCACGGGAGTCGACTTCCGCACTGCCCGTTGGCGCAACCCTGGTGCTGAAAAAAGTGGAAACCTTTTGTTTCCCTGTTGCGAGTTGACCGCTGATGCCAAAATGAAGCTGGAGACTGTCTTCGGACGGAAGGTGCGTGATTTTTACGCGACGAAGCCTGGGTTCAAATGCCTCAATGGAATCCTTAATGGCCCGGCGCACCTTGTCCATAGTAGCCGGAAGCGACTCGGCGCAGTCGGTAAAATCCGGCATTCCGTAGTCCGGCCGGATCGGCGCATGACCCTGACGCGTGTTGAGCAGCTTCTGGAGATGGCGCATGACCGAATCGGCGATTTCCTGCGCATCCTCCCGGATCGAGCGGCGGGCATCTTTTTCGGGATCGGCCAATCTTTCAAACAGGGTTGTATTGCATCGCATGGTTTTTCAATTCGATTATTTGGGGGCCCGCCAGTCGTCTTCGCTTTCGATTCCGTCAGGCTCCCAACGCCAGATCGCTTTCCGATAAGTGAAAGAAACTTCTTCAAGGTGAGGAAGATCAATGGTGTTTTTGTCAAGGCAGTTATTCATGCCCGGTTTGATCGAGACGATGATGGCATCTTCAAGCCGGGTGGTAAAATAATGTTCTTCAACCCCCTTGTCATCAATCCGGTACCATTTAATTTCCACATATTCCATATGCTCGCCGCTTGTGAGGGCCTGGTAGAGAAGAGGTGTAGATTTGTCAAAAGCCTTTAATATGGTCAGGGGATGGTGAATCCTTTTACCGGTTGCCAGACCGGTCTGGGCATCCCGAGGGATGGATACTTCATGATTCAGAGCCTGGACCTGAATCGTTCCTTCCCGTCCTTCCTGATCGCAAGAACCTTCGATTTGACCCTGGTTTACACCCTTAAGTGTGAGGTGCGATGGTAATGGCATGGTTCCTCCTTTTTTAACTTGTTCAAGATTTCAACGGCCTAAGAATGAGCGAAGTAAAATATAAAAAATCTTCAGTTTCCGTGGACAAGTAAAGGATCGTCACTCCTTGTCCAATTTCCCGACGAGTGAAAGAGAAAAGAAGGCGCCCATATACTTGAAATGGGGTCGTACTTTCATGTCCACCCTGTACCACCCGGGATCGCCTTCAACATCGCTTACGGTAATTTCCGCTTTACGCAACGGCCTTCGCCCCCGCACTCCGGGTTCGACGACATCCTGGTCGGCCACATACTGGCGGATCCACTGATTCAACTCCCTTTCCAGATCGCTTCGCTCCTTCCAGCTTCCGATCTGCTCGCGTTGAAGCACCTTCAGGTAATGGGCCAGCCGATTCATGATAAACATGTAGGGCAGTTGGGTGCCCAATTTATAGTTTGTTTCGGCCTCTTTCCCCTCCTTGGACTGTCCGAAGTACTTCGGTTTCTGGCAGGAGTTGGCGGAGAAGAAGCATGCATTGTCGCTGCCTTTTCTCATGGCCAGCGAAATGAAGCCTTCTTCCGCAAGTTCGAATTCACGACGTTCCGAAATGAGGACCTCGGTGGGTATTTTTGATTCCACCGCTCCCATGGATTCGAATGTATGGACCGGAAGATCATCCACGGTTCCTCCGCTTGCAGGCCCTATGATGTTGGGGCACCAGCGGTACTGGGCAAAACTGTCGGCCAGGCGCGTGGCAAAGGCAAACGATGTGTTTCCCCATAGATAGCTGTCATGGTCGTCCGCAGTCTCATTATAGTTGAAGGCCTTGACCGGATTGGATTCCTCGTTGTAGGGAAGGCGCAGCAGGAAACGAGGAAGAGTCAGGCCGACGCTGCGGGCGTCTTCGGATTCACGAAAAGAATTCCACTTTGTATACTGGGGCCCTTCCATGATCGATTTGAT
>JAFGTD010000235.1 GCA_016934295.1 Acidobacteriota bacterium | reverse complement strand
TGGGGGGGGAGGCATTCGATCTCACGCTCGCGGTGGGATCGAATGCATAACAATGGTCAAGCTAAATTATTTGGTTTGCCATAATCCGTGCAGATTACAGAATTCCCTCGCG
This sequence comes from Acidobacteriota bacterium, assembly GCA_016934295.1. GTDB lineage: Bacteria > Acidobacteriota > UBA6911 > UBA6911 > UBA6911 > UBA6911. The sequence continues at coordinate 9,424 of JAFGTD010000235.1, read as the reverse complement.
ACAATGTCGGTTTCTTCGATAGTAAAGACCGCTTCGGCTTTTGTGTCTCCCTCCTTGAAGTCGTGTCTGTACACTTTATCCCCGGCGAGAACTTCTACGCATAAAATATAATGATCCTTTTCCATTGGATGAGGGACGCTTCCGATACTGACTTTTACCTTGTTTCCGTCGCGCTCGATGACAGGCACATGCTTTTCCACGGCCGCATCGACCGTGTTGCCCTCGAGTTCCTGCATCTCTTCATCGCAGCACATTATTGGAGCTTTTCCATCCCACAGGCTTTCGACAAGGTTATGGCATTTTTTACAATAATAGATGCTTTTTTTCTTAATCATTATTCTCCCCGTTTATTATTGGTTCGTGACCGGCCATAGGTTGATGCGGCCACAATATTGAAATATCTGCTTCAATACACTTCAGCCTCAACCTTCGAATTATACATGTTCCCGGTGCGAAGTGTAGCCCAAATGATCGGCCCAAAGATCCTTCGAAGCCCTTATTTCAATGGAACGCTTTTGTATCTAGATTCCTTCGCACCGCTGCGGTCGCTTACTTTACACAAATCCCCGTAAGAAATGCGGGTTGGAAGCGAAGCGGCTGAAATCCTGCGGTAACACTGTGCGGGTTTGAAGATTATTGCAGAGTCCTCATCGGTGGGATGGTTCGTCCAATGAGGACCCTGCGTGCAGTTTAACGTGTGCGGGCTGCGGGAGTAATTTCAACCTCCTGCGAGAAGCAGACTTCCTCCCCGTCGACAACTTCCGCAATCTTGTAGTAATAGGTCGTGCCGACGGTCAATCCCGTGTCCAGGTACGTGGAATAGGTGGAGGTTGTATTGGCGATGAGCGAATAAGGTCCCCCGGAAACGAAACTGCGATAGATGTTGTAGCTGTCGCCGCCGGAATATTCCCAGGTCAACTGGACCTTGTCGAGTTTGGCACGGGCCTGAACCTCAAAGGAACAGGGCGGACCTTCGAATTCGCCGTACTCGTTCAGGCGGAAATTATTCAGGCCTTCGACCTCCCAGTTGTTCGTTTCAACAGCGGGGATGGTCCCGTTCGGATTGATGTTGGTGATATGGTACGTGTGCTGATTCCAGAGCTGCCGCGTTTTCACCCACTTGTTATCGGCATCGCGATAGACATAGATCCCCCTCTGCGGCCCGTAACCGCAATTGTTGTTGGCGACCGCCAGCAGTTCGGCATTGTCGTCCCCGTCTACATCGGCGACCAGGGGATACTCGTGCCAGGTGCACGAGCTGAGAGGTGTCTGGAATAATACGAATCCATCCGCACCGCGATATACCCAGAGCTTGGTTTCATCGCTGTAGACGACTTCGGCGGCGCCGTCTCCTTCGAAATCAAAAACTGAAGAACCGGTCCGGTTGGAGCTATTATCCTGTGTTACGGCAGCCCATTTCAATGAACCGTCTGTTTCGAAAACGGCGTACCTGATGGCACCAGCCACGCCGATTTCCGGTTCGCCGTCGGCGTCATAGTCGGCGATTGTCGGCGGGCCGCCGCCTCCTCCGCCTGGTATGGCAACGGGGCCCCATTTCACGGTCAAATCGTGTTCCAGTAACCTGACCGTACCGCCCGAGACGAGAACGATCTCGGCCTGATCATCGGCGTCGAAATCGGCAACTGCGTTGTGCCCGTCAGGAAGAGCCGGATTTTGATATTCGATCGATCCGTCTTTATCGTATACCGTGTTGCCGGCGACGATCTCGGGGCTGCCGTCCAGATCAACGTCCGATACAAGCGATATGGGGCCGACCGTGCTCTGGCTTCCACGGCCGCCGGTGCCGGTCCAAAGCACTGTGCCGGTGTTATCCAGAACCTGCCGTCCGACTATGATTTCCGGAGTTCCGTCCTGGTCGAGGTCGGCTATGGCCGGGGCGCCCCAGTTTATTGCCTCCAGAACAGGGCTTCGCCATTTGAACGCTCCGTCATGTTCGAACGCGATAAGCCGGCTCCCTGTAGAGTCGCAGGCTATGATCTCGGGACTGCCGTCCAGGTCAATATCGCCCGTAGCAACGGAAGCGGCGGTGTTGATAAGGTAGTTTGGGTCTGTAACTGTGAATAACTCTGATCCGTCACTACCGTTCAATGCCCGAAGGTAGCCGACTTCAACGAGTCCTCCGCCATTTGAAGCAGTGGAACCGAAGACGACATCCGGTGTGCCGTCGCCGTTCAGATCGATGACCGAGGGCGTATTCATAACATTCAGTGCCGAGGGCTGGACCGCACTGCCTGTCCATGCCCATTCGAGTACCGGATTGAACTGGGCATACGCTGCGGTTCCTGAAACAACAAATGCAATCAGTACCGCGGTAACTATTGGTTTAAAAGTTGAGAATCCTTTCCCCATATGAATCTCCTTCCTGGATGCCTTATAGATCGAGTGCGTGATGCTTTGCCGCTATGGTACCACATATGAAGAGAAATTAGGTTTCCAATATTACGCTTGAAATTTACACATAAGGTTAAGGTTGTATTTAAAGTGAATGAAAATATCAACCCAGTGCCGGTATTTCCTACCAGCCGGATTCCATGCCGTAGGGCACGGTCATCAGTACGGCTTCGATCTGGCGGATCCTGCCGTCCACGATCTTGAATATTTCCCCGATGATGAAGGAATACGGCTGCGTCAATCCTTCGTTTACGGCACCGTCGTGGTCGAAATAACACATGGCAAAGGAAAGCCCTGTAACGGGATCGGCGATAAAGCGGCGTTCCCGGATGTCGGTCACAATCACCGAAAAGCCTGTGTCGAACTGTGCCTTGCAGCCCATCTCCGCAATGGCGCCTTCGGCGGCGTCGGGATTATTGGCCGTGACCATGGCGTTTTCGCGTCGCTGGCAGGCGGGATCGAAGGGAACGTTTTTGCCGTGATTGTCGGTATCCAGGCCGGTGAAATAACTGTTGCCGATCCTGATTCACGAATAAAAGGTGCCAGGTCGGCCGGACACCTTTTGCACTCATTGGGTTAACCCGCCGGGACCGGTAACTCTGCCGGCCCGGCCGCGGGTGTATTTGTCGAAGACGCCGATAACGGGCAGGACATTCGCTTCCATGTCGAAAATCCCGCGGCTGGATATTCCCGGTCGCAGCGGCACTGCCGGCTCCCACCAGAATATTCCCTTGCCCAGGCCGTTCGGCGTGGTCAGGACCAGCCGGTTTAACGCTTCCAGAAACTCCTTCTGCCCTTCGGGTGTCTGGGGAAACGGTGTCGGGCTGTCGCCGTATTCGCCGTTCTCTTTCCAGTGATAGGCGACCTCAACCAGGATAATCTCACGGCCGTATTCCCTCGACATGAAATCCAGGTTCTCCTTCAGATCGAGCAGGCTGCCGTGCCACCAGGGATAATAAGACTGCCCGATGACGTCATATTCCACCCCGTATTCACGGATCTTATTGAAGAAATATCTGGTTGTAGGCAAATCCCCGCCGCGGTCTATGTGAATCATGATTCTTGGCCGGGATGCCCCTTCAAGAGATTCTTCCACGCCGCGAATCCCGGCCTTGATCAGATCGGTGAAATTCGGCCAGTTGTTGTCGGGACCGGTGTCGCCCAGCCTGCCGTCCGGCCAGACCATCCCGGGAGTGATTTCGTTGCCGATCTGGACCATGTCGGGCATGGCTCCCGCCAGTCGTAGGGCGGTCATGGTTTCTTTTGTATATTCCTGCAGGAGCATTACTGTTTCCGCGTGGCTTTTGCCCTTCCATGCCGTTGGCGCCCATTGTTTGCCCGGATCGGCCCAGCTGTCGGAGTAGTGATAGCACAGAAGGAACTTGTATCCCATTTCCTTTGCCTTCACCGCCAGGCGCGTAGTGTAGTTCAGATCGTTGGGCATGTTGTCCCGATGCGCGGACGGGGTGTGAAACAGCCGGAGACGAATCCAGTTGTAGCCGTGATCCCTGAATATCTGCAGACCCGGCTTGGCCCGGCCGTTTTCTTTAAAGACCGTGCCATGCTCCTCGGCAAACATGAGAAAAGACAGGTCGGCGCCGATGGCGTAATCGGCCGCTTCAGCAACTCTTATTTCTAAAGCCGATGTCGGGAGATAAATCAGTCCCGCCAGAAGCAAATAATAAATACAACGAACCATATATCTCACCTGAAATAACCTTGGCAACATTTTCGATTAATTAATTTTGAGGCTGTCATTGATAGCATCGGTTAAGATAGCTCTATATTACAAACTAAAAATCAGGAGGCTGCCATGGCCGTAAAAGTTCCCGAGGGCTGGTACGATATCTCCATTCCCATCAAGCAGGGAATGAACTACCTGCCTATAGATCCCGTAGCGCCGAAAATCTATCGCTTAGCAGATGTGCAACTTGGTTCTGTAGTTACAATGTCCATGCTGGAAATCATCTCGCATACCGGCACTCACATCGATTCTCCCCTTCATTTCATACCCGGTGGTTCCACCATATCGGATATGCCGCTGGACGCCACTATCGGTCCCGCGCGCGTTATTGAAATTAAGGATTCCGAAAAGGTCAAAGTGGCGGAGTTGGAAAAGTACGATATAAAGAAAGGCGATCGGATTCTCTGTAAGACACGCAACTCGCCGGAAGCCTACGAAGCGCCTAAGTTTATCGAAGATTATGTGTATCTTGACGCGGATGCGGCCGAGTACCTGGCGGCAAAAGAGATTATCCTTTTCGGCCTGGACTGCGTCACTATAGGAGACATCAGGAATGAAGAAAGCGTCATCAAGACGCACCGATCTCTACTCTCTGCCGGTATATACGTCCTGGAAGGCTGCGCGCTCGGCCACGTGCCGGCGGGCGAATACGAACTGCTCTGCCTGCCGCTGCTCATGTACCATGGGGATGCCGGTCCAAGCCGCGCCGTTCTCCGCCCTTTGAAATGAAAGATGATCGGATCGTTGAGCCGCTGGTGCCCTGTTGATGAGAAGACCGGAATCTGCCGATTATTTCAGAGTATACGGCAAAGTCGTGTTTCTCACGCGGGCGATTATATCGGGCGTATGAATACGGGAGGAATATAGTTATGGGAGTGAGGTATAAGGTATGGACCCCGACCCGTATTTCGTTTGTGTTGATACTCTGTCTCGCAGCCGGCTTGAAAGGACAGCAGGAAGAACCGGTTCTTCCCGCTACAAGGCTTACGGAAATACCGGTTGCAGTCGACGGCGGGGAAGTCGGAGACCGTCTGCGAAAATGGTATTCCCGGGGCACGGCGGCCGGCAACTACGGAGACTATTACGACAATCGCGACGGCGGGCATTCAAGGCTGAAACTCGCCCCTTACCCTCAGTTAAGTGAAGTCGAATACACGGAAGAACAGATCAAAGCCCGTCAAAACTACGGTCTGCAGAGAAACATCCTTCCCGATGTCGTTTTCGGCAATTCGTCGACTTCAGCCTCGCCCGAAAGAACCGGGAGCAATGCAAGAACCTACTACACCCAATCCGAAGGGATAAAATTCCTGTTCGCACAATACGCCCGAAATAATCTCTATATATACCCCGAGCACCGCGACCACGATCCCGGGCACAACGGCATCGGCTTGAAGAGCGAAGCGACCGGATACGGAGATCTGTATCCTACGAATACTCCATACCTGATTGTCTCGCAGGGCTCTTCCGGATCGGATCAGTCTTTCATGAGAGCGCTTCCTTACGTCCTGGCTGCCTTCCGTCCCGAAGTCAAGGAACGCCTGGTTCAATCGGGCATGCTGATGCCGACGATTCAAATGATCCTGAGAACTAACAGCAAGAGCCTTGCACACCTTAAGGATTATTTGACCGGAAAAGCGCATCCGACTGCAATGCGCGGGAGCGATGTCGACGCCGGGAAAATGGTCGAAATGGCGCATGAAATAACCCTTGCGAACATCCCGCCGATTGCACTGCTTCGAGTCGTTAATGAAGATTCACCCGTTAACGGCAGGGACTATTTCGATCCGGAGCATACGGAAAAACTCGCGGATACCCCCGCCGTGATCGCGCGTATCGTCAGAGGTTCGCAATACCTGCGTAAAATCACGGTGAGCGCCGAAGGCAGCAAAGACCTTAACAGCCGCCCTTTGAATTATCACTGGGTCGTATTGCGCGGGGATGCGGATAGAATCAGGATCGATTACCGGAACGAATCCCATTCGATGGTGGAAATTACCGTTCCTTATCATAATAGGTTCTCGACCGACGACGGTTCGGGGATTGAGTCGAATCGTGTCGATATCGGCGTATTCGTGCATAACGGTGTTTACTATTCGCCCCCTGCATTCATTACCTTTTATACCCTCGACAGCGAAGCCAGAACCTATCGCGCCGACGGTCAACCCCTGGAGATAGCGTACGATGCCGGAACAGCCGGTGTTTCTGTCGCCGATTGGACCGGGTTTTTCAACATGATTGCGTCCGATGGAGATTCATGGCCGGAGGCTTTTCTAAGGAAGCAATTCAAGCCTCGGGAAATTGCGGCATTGGCTCGGATAGGGGAAAATTATCTGAGAACCCATGCCGAGTGGCTCGCCGGGGAAGAGAGGAGGGAAGAGGTCAATGCAGTATTGCAGAAGTCGAGAGACGCTGTCCGATCTCTGAGGGCGAAGCAGGCTGAAGCGGAAAAGGCTTACGCCAGAGAGCATAGTAACGAAACCGGGTCCGTTCTCGCCGAAGCGAAGGACGCTTTGGATGCGGCACTGAAGACGCAGGAAAAGATCACGGGCGAATACAGTGAAGCGCGAAAGGCCGTCGATAAAATAAAGAAAGAGGAGGATAAAATTCTTGCAGAAAAAATGCCGCAGTCGAATATCGGAGCTTCCGACTTCGTTCAGGGCATTTTGACCTCGCTGATGCAGGATCCGAATCTCTGGACCGCAAACGGAGATGCCCTCCCGTCTCTTGTTGCGTCTTCCGGCGACGACGCCGTGAAAGCGCTTCAGGAGGTTCGCGGATTGCTACTTTCCTATGGTGTGGCCGAGGATTCCGGGGGAGGGTCCTTCAGATTGCTGCCTCTCCGGAAGGGGAATACTCCTCTTGAGGAACGCCTTACCCGTTATGAGAAGAGTGTGATCGAGCGGCTGAATATGGTCCTGTTGAGCCGGATCGTTTTCCCCGGCATTGTGAGCGGGGATTGGCGCCGAAATTATGTGGATTTCAGAATCGCATCCGTGAAGGAATGGCGGGATGTTTATCAATATTCATCGGACGGAGAACTGCTGGGTTGGCGGCGTTACCGGCCGGAAGGAATCCGGGAATTCAACGCCGAAGGACTGCTGGTAGAGGAAAAGGACGCGCAGGGCCGGTGCCTCAAAGCCCGTGTCGTAAAATACGAGTTGGAGCCGCCGAAAATGGATGCAAAAGGGCAGCCGGTCATTCCCCAGTATCGAAAAGTATTGATGATCCCGACCGATGTCGTGCGGGAATACTAGCATGCCTTTGCTCTTCGAGCTGCGGCTGGCAAGCCAGTGGTGCTACTTATACTGGCGAGGAATGTGGGCTTGTCCGCCGACCCGTCCGCCGAAGCCCGGCCGAATCGAAGATTCGGCCGGGGGCGAAGGCGGATTAGGGCAGGAAACGCTCGGGATGCTTCAGTTTTTGGGGAAGATAGGTGTCGATGACGTAATTCAGACCGTGCTTGGCCAGCGCCTGCTGTTCCGCACGCACGCTCATTTTAAGCAAAAGTTCAATCGCCCGGATCCATTCCTTATGGTGCCTGATAAAGGGATCGTTTTTGATTGCGTCCCGGGCGCGCTTTATATCCACGTCCTTTAACGGATGCGTCGGAAGCTTGTAATCGACAATGTCCTGCGGCGTGATTCCCAGAAAGCCGGCCTGCGGAACGCAGAAGAACTCGTTCAGATGCGCCGCATTCCCGGAGCCGACTTTCAGGGTTCGGTAGATATTCGTTATCCCATAGGGGTCGCCGTCGACGAAAACGTAAACGGGAATTTTCTTCGAGTCCGCCAGCCGCCGTATGAAGCGCCTGCAGGCGCGTGTGGGCACGCCCCCCATGCTGATAAGAATGCAGTTCGCTTTTTTCCAGTAGTTATGCTTGACCAGCCTCTGGAACATGCCGGCGGTTTCTATTACCAGGATAAAGTCCGCATTGGTTTCAAACTCCAGCTGCTCGACCGAGATCGGAATGCTGTAGGCTCCGGATCCGAATTTGGTGCAGTCGATGCGAAGCTTTTTCCCGGTATCCCTGTCATGGTCGATAACGATAAGACGGCCGGCGACATCGCCTCCTTTTTCCTCGGGGATAAAGCCCAGTTGTTCCCGGTTGACACTGAAATAGGCCTCGACATCGTCCATCACCGTGTCCGATTCCGGCTGTTCGTTGAACCGTGCCTCCTCCCAGTTCTTGGAAACATAATAGGCTTCCCTTTTAGTGGCGATATCGTCGTTCTCGATAAGCTCTTTGGAAAGGGACACCATCCGGAGCGTCTGGGCGAAGGTTTTTACCGTGTTGACGGTAAGGGTGCGCTCTTTTTTCTGCCCGGCTATTTCAAAGAAACCGCGCTGGGGATGGTAACGGACGTTGGACAGAGACCGAACCGGGAATTTCATCGTGGGTTTTTTTCGCGCCAGGATCTTCTTATGAATGTCCTGGGCCGATGTCCGAATCGCCTTCAGGACGTTTTTGCTTCCGGACAACACCCGTTTCTGCGCCGCTACGCTTTTTTTTGCCATGAAAAAACCCTGTTCTTATTGGTGTTTGCGCCCCCCGGACGCCTGCATGGGATAATGTATCCCGCGTTATTTACTGGGTGCGACTGCGCTCGAGAACGTCTTTCAGAGTGGCGACGAGGTTGTTTTCCGCGCTTTCCGAAAATCCCAGGATTTCCCGCAGCGCAATTCCTATATGGGGGATATATTTCTCAATATAGGATTTCTTTTTCGCTTCTTCGGCGGCGCGCTTGTGGGCCCGAATATGCGTAGCCAGTTTGCGCCCGCATTCCTGAAGCGCCAGTCTCAATTCGCGCAAGATTTCGGGGTAGGCGGCGACGGCTTCCTTGCTTTCCGATGTAAACGGCACCCAGGCGGATGCAATGTGGACAAACAGCAGAACCGGTCCCGTCGGCAATGCGCCCCTTGACTGGGACAGTCCGTAGCTGCGCCAGTCGATTCCCAGAACCGCCTTGAAAATGGCGCAGGCGGACTGCTGGTATTGAAGAGGGACGCGATTGGCGAAGCGCATCAGTTCGACCAGTTCATCGCCCGGGAGGCTGCCGCCGTAGGCCAGCCCGACCTCCACCTGGAAGGGATTGCCGCGATACACCGAGGGCGAGCGTGTTACTGCAGTATAGAAATCGGCGTTAATTTCCTTTTCAAGCCCCGCTAAAATCTGCTCTTCGTGAATCGGCGAAAGGCAATTCGTGGCCGGACTCATGATCCTGATCGAATTGATCGCCTTGTACAGGCGTTCGGCTTCATTGACCGCGA
>JAFGTD010000234.1 GCA_016934295.1 Acidobacteriota bacterium | reverse complement strand
GCTGCGGCCGTACTCGGCGCTGTAGTTGTTGGTCTCAATCTTGAATTCCTGAATCGTATCGGCCGACGGCTGCAGCGTATAGCCGTTGACGTAGGCGTCGTTGTTGTCGATCCCATCCAGAAGGAAGTTGTTGAACTCTTCGCGCCCCCCGTTGGCGTGCATGGCGAATCCGCCCCGTGTTGAAAGTTCCGATTCTTCGGTGCCTGTGTTTACTCCGGGCGTCAGCAGCGCCAGCTGCAGAAAATCCCTGCGGTTGAGAGGCAGGCTTTCAATTTTTTCCCGATCCAGCGTCATTCCGAGGTCGCTGGACTCGGTCTGGATCGGCGTCAGCGGAGCACTGACTTCAATCGATTGCTGCATGCCCGATATGGGTAGTTGAAAATCGAGCCGGGCGCGTGCGTTTACAGTTACGCGGACGTCCGTGTTTATCATGGTCTCGAATTCCGGAGCCGACGCGGAAACGGACCAGGTACCCGGTCTCAGTTCGGTGAAGCGATAGAACCCGTTTTCGTCGCTCGCAACGGTCCTTTCTTCCGAGTGAAGTGAATCCGTTGCCGTCAACTGCGCTCCGGCAATGACATTTCCGCCGGGATCGTATACATAGCCTGAGATATATCCGGTGGTAACCTGGGAAAACAGTGAACCAGATGAAATAAAGACCAGGTAGCAAAGTAAGATCGTGATTCCGATCCGGCGCATGCCGGACTTGGGATTCCTTTTACTGAAACAGTGCGTCGGGATTTGCATTCAGAGTTTCCATCCTATCAAATAATTAAAGGCGGCAAACTTTTTGCCTAAAAATTTTTATCGGATATTATGCTTTCAACCAAAAGAAATAATTTAATATAAAATTAAAGCCACCGTTATTAAGAAAGAAACATGGGGAAAATTTGCTTGTTGTCGAAATGAATTATGTAGTTCTTAATACAGGCTGTCGATTGAAATTATATTTGTGGTTTCATTTATGAAAGCAAGAAATATCTGGGAATAGCGTGCCATGACTCGAAAATACTTAGTATTGCTTGGTTTATTCATTTTGCTGGCAAGCATCGGGCTGTTTCTTTTCAAACGTGGGAACCGGGAGGGTAGTTCACAACAAGCTGCGATCAGTAGCCAGGTGGAGTATACAAACGTCCCAGAAAGCCAAAATAACGGTCCCGGCCTTGAAAATCGACAGATGCTTCAAAAAAAATATGATATGCGAGGGGGGAAACTTCTAGAAGAATGGCTTCTATATCGATTCATGAGTGATGAAAACATGCAGCATGGGGGATTAAGCACTCCTGAATTGATCGATATCCTGCATAAAGATCGCCGAGGAACGCGGGATTTTTATGCCAGGGCTCAGCAGATTTTAGTGGATCCTTCCGTCGAATTAGCGACAAGACAAGAACTGATTTTCATTCTTACACGGGCAGCCACGCCGGAGGCGGTTCGACTTATTGCCGTGTTGATCAAAACGGGAACTCCGGATGAACTGAAGAATGAATTGTATAATGCTATTTCTTCGACGGGTGAGTACTTTTGGGACAGTGGTGATCTTAGTCAGACTTCCGACTCGCTTTTAATGCTCCTGCCGGAAGTAACGGATCCGGATCTATTGAATGCCTTGGCTAAGGCTATTGGAAACACCGGGAATGCTGCAGGCTTGAATTTCTTCCTTGATGTTATTTCGAATCAGGAAGGAACCCTGGAAGATCTTCATAACTCAGACGATCCTTTGACAAACGCGGCCCTTTTTGCATTGGAGCGAGTTCATGATTACGATTCAGCACCCACAATCGCCGCCCGATTGATGGACAGCAGCAATAATGCTGAAATGACTATCTGTGCGAATATACTGGCTTCCATGCAGGATACTGTTGGAGCCCGGTACCTTCTGTCATGGGCGCAGAACGCGGATGTTTCCTCCACACCAATTATTCAGCAAGCCTTTGGTCGGATTTCAACGCCGGGTCTTGATTATATAAACTCCCTAGATATTCGAAATCTGAATTTCAGGAGTTATCAGATTAAGGATGCCGTACTGTCTTCGCTGGGTATCCAGTGACAAACCAGATAAAAAACAGATATATGTTTCTCTATAGCCGACGAAGAATAGCATCCAGGAGAAAAAGTAGAAGCGCTAATATAGCGGTATATGGCCACACATCCACATAGGCCGTCATTCTGGCGTCTTCCGGAAAAATCTCCGTATCCCGGTCAATTAGCGCGCCTCCGCCGGTAGCCGCTACTTTCGAAAGAAAGGCTTCGTCCGAGGATGCAGGCCGGTCTTCCGGAAATTTCGAGAGATCGTAGCCGAAATGCAGCGTGTATTCCGTGCCTGATTTTGGATCTTGAGCCGTGACCGTGAATAAATAGCTTCCCTTGCCCCGGAGCCGGAATTGGCCCTCATATCCGCCCGGGGCTTTCTGTATCATCTCGATGCTGCTTCCGGTTTCATCCGGCGTGGTTATTTGGGCCTTCATTTCCATGAGGTTCAGGAAATTACCGGTCAGATCGTGGGCGTCAATGGTTAATAGGGCGGTTTCATCCTCGATGGTTATTTGGGGATGCATGAGTTCGCTCTGCCTGTTCCGGCTCGTCCACCGGACCATTTGCGTCCACATTCCTGGAAAGCCTTTCCATGCAACAAAACGGTCCGTCCATGCGGCGGCGAGATCCGAAGTGAAAACCAGTGCCCTTCCGAGGCCGTATCGGCCGCAAACCATTAAAGGATCCCGGTTTTCAACCTCGAGCAGAACGTCTGAAAGATCTTTGGACGCAGTCGCGACATATCCCGTTATTTCCGGCCACGCGTCCGTTTCCAGCCCCCGGAGAATTTCGTGATCCGATACTCTTCGTGGATGGAAACTGCCCTCAACCAGCCATTTCCCCGATATCAGCAGGCCCTCTCTTTTGAAGATATCCGGCAGGTCCGATCCCGTCCGGGTGAAATAAGCCCGGCCGTTGGCGAGACGGGCCAGCTCCTCCAAAAGAGGTCGGTCTACGTCGCCCCCGATGCCCACCGTGGAGAGAATTATAGAGGATTCGGACACCCGCTGCGTCAGAGGTTTGCGTTCCTGTTCTTCGGCCTGTCCGTCCGAGAGCAGGAGAACGTGCTTTCTCTCCGCCCGGGAGGCCTGAAGCCGGGAGTAGGCCATATCGAGGGCCGGGAGAATGGCGGTTCCCCCGCCTGCTTCGATCGCGTCTATGGCCGCTTCGATCGAAATCGGATTGAAGCCGCGCTCGAGCGGCACCACCTCTTCCGGCAGCCGGTCGAAGGCGATGATGCCGAGTTCATCCTCGGGTGAAAGAAGTTCGCTAAGCCGCAGCACGGCGTCGCGGGCCATATCGAGCTTGGACACATTCTGCTGGATAATCCCCATACTGCCTGATTTATCAAGAACGAGGATTACCGAGAGGGCCGGTTTTTTTTCGCGGCTTCGAAGCGCTATTTCGACCGGCAGTACTTTTTCCACAGCCGTAGCGATATAGCCCCCGGGTCCGAAGCTCCGGGCGCCGCCCGTCATGATCAGGCCTCCGGCATATTTCCCTACATGATCCGCGATCGACCGCAGCTCGCCGCCCGAAAAAGCGCGGTCGGGAACGTCGTCCATTATGACCGCATCGAATGGGGCCAGGCTCTGAGTTGTAAGAAGTATCGATTGTGGAGCGACGGATTGAACCTCGAAGCCCTGCCGGATCAATATATTGTCCAGGAATTCCGAAGGATTATCCGTGAGGTGCAGGATCCGGGTTCTTCCATGGGCGTAAACCACGTGCCCTGTTTCATCCGCGTCTTCGATTCTGTCCGGATTCTGGATGCCGATCCTGTAGCGGTGAAATCCCGCGGTATCCGCCTTTACAGGAAGCCTGAAAACGGCCGGATTTTCAGAAGCCATGGAAATCCTGCGCTCTGAAATCAGAGCATTGTCATGGTAAAGCCCTAAAACGGCTTCGGAGCCCGCTTTCCCATCCAGCGTGACTGCCAGGTCGAAAGGTTCTTCCAGCCGGACGCTTTCCGGTCCCGAAACGCTGCGGATGAATACCGAGCGCTGACCGGATTCCGTTATTGTGCCGAGTGGGAGAACATCGACCGGGATGCCCTCAGCGGCGGCGAGCGCCGCTTCGCGCAGGGCATCTCCCGATGTCTGCACACCGTCGGAAAGAAGGACGATTTTTTTCGCCACCCGGGGCCTGGCCGACAGCATGGAACGTGCGAGACCCAGCGCTGTTTCTATCCGGGTGCCTGTGGAGGCCGGAGTTGATTGAATCTCCCGGATTTTGAGATTTTTCCGCAGCGGCTGCTCGATAACGGCATCGCGGCCGAATACGACCACCCCGCTTTCATCGTCTTCCTTCAAGCTGGAACCGAGTTGGTCCAGGATGTCCGGGATCCCGGCCGTTTCGTCGGGTGCGATACTGTCGGAGCGGTCTACGACATATACGACAGCGGCCGTTCTTTTTCCCTGTGCAATTCTTATTCCGGCCAGCGCGAGGATAATCAATGCGGCGGTAGTAATTCTCAGGACAAGAAGGGAGCGGGTTCTTCTTCTTCGAGGATTGCCTTTATTTTTACCGTAGCGCGGTAATATGAATAGAGGGATTGCCGGCAGCAGGAGCAGGTAACCGGGATGCGTGAAATCGATCAGTTCCGTCATCAGGCGGCCCCCTGATACCGGCGCCACTCCAGGGCGAGAAGAAGAAGGGATGCCAGCAGCAGCCAGCGCCAGGTTTCCCTGCCGGTGCCGGCCGTAGCCGGTCGATCCGGGGAGTGTGGATGTTCGTCCGTAACTGTATCTACCGGCTTAATATTCGATTCCGATCTGCTCGAGAGATTCACGGCGAATCTTTTTATTGCGCGGCTGTAACGGATGGTGTAAATGCCTGTGCTTTCCGTTTCGGCAAACGAAAGGATGCCTTTGCCGGCTGTAGCGCGAAAGGTTTTGCCGTCGGGTGTTACAACGACAAGATCCTTTGAGGCATCGTAAGCCGGTAAGCGCAGGCGGATAGCGGAACCGGCGGCTGTCTGGTTCCCCGGCCCGGAGTCTTCGGGTTCCAGCCAGCCGAGAATATTCGAAAGCAGGACGGGAAAAGCGTAGGTGAGAGGCAGACTGGAGTCCCGGATGTCGAAACCCAGTTTTACCGTTCTGTAGATGCCCGTTTCATTCGCGGCCAGCAGCGGGTACCCGTTTCCTTCCAGAATGACAGCATCCGAAGGGGTAAGGTCCAGAGGGGTAGCCCGATCGAGGGTAATGCCGGCAGGATCGACAAAGGCCAGGATCGGGTGTTCCGGTCGCGGGGAAGTCAGGCTTCGGATGGCCCTCAGGGAACTGCCGCCGGTTGTCCGGCCCGATTCCGAACGGATAAGAAAGTAGTTTCCCGGCGGCAGGTCCGGCCGCTGGAATCCGTCGAGGATAATTGCATCGTAGCCCCTACCGAACCGTTCTGAAGTACATTCTTCAGGCTTTAGTACCGTGAGTGCGATTCGCGGATTTACCTGGAGGGCTTTTTCCAGGAATAAATTTCCGGATGTTCCCAAAAGCACCGACATGGCGTGCGAGTCCAGTACGGCAAATGCCTCGTTGTCGATCTCCATGGCATCTTCGGAATTTATGACGGCGTGGAGGATTCCGTTGGCGCCCGCGGGGATGTCGGTGACGATCCGTTCACTCTGTTTTGGATTGAGGCGGATCGTTTCTGTTATAAGGACGGTTCCATCCAGAAAAATGTCAAAAGGAAATATATGTTCTCGATCCGAAAAGTTTTCGATTTCACAGAAGACCTGACGGTCGTGGGCACTGAAAGGATTTTCCCGGATGGAGAGGTTGGCTATGGCGACATTGTCGCCCGTTTTTCCGATCCGGATGGTGTGAACCTCTACCTCAGGCAGTGTATTCAGACTTGGAGGCGCCTGTGTGCCGTCGTCGATAATGTAAATCTCGACCGATTCCGTATTTTCCAGGGAAGATACGGCGGTGGTTACGATCCGGCCGATATCCACGGAACCGTGTGTTGCCGTCATCGTGTTCAGGGCCTCGCGAATGGCGGCTTTTTCCGATCCCGTGTAAGTATGCAGGTTCATTCGGGGACGCGCCTGTACCAACAGGATTTTGTCGGCATTGTGGGCGTCTTCGATTAGATCCAGGGCTTTCTCGCGCGCCAGCTCAAAGCGGGGGATGCCGTCCTCAAGGGCGGTCATGCTGGCCGAGCAGTCCACGATCAGAAGCAGTGTCCGCGAAGGCCCACCCCAGAGGGTGATAAGCGGGCGTGCAAGGGCGAGGACAATGGCGGCCAGTAGCAGAATCTGGAGAATCAGCAGCCGGTTTCTTTTGATGATGCGGAAGATGGATTTCCGCTGCATCGATTCCTGTTCGATATCCTGCCACAACTGCAGATCGGAAACCCAGTGCATTTTTTTGGGTTTCCGGAAATGGAGCAGCAGCAAAACGCCTATGGACAGGGCGTAAATTAATGCGAGCGGATTCAGAAACGTCATAAAGATTTTTGGAGTGCGCAAGCTTGCTTGCGCCTTTGTTACGATTGTGTATGACGAGACGAAGGCGGCAGCGCTTGTCCGGCGCAGCCCGGCCGAATCTTCGATTCGGCTAGGGCGAAGCCGGAAGCTGCTGCACTTAAAGGACTCTGACGTCCAATCGTTAGTTCTCTAATAATCATAACAACCGGCAACTACATAACTTTAACTATTCACGGTTTATTCTGGCT
Source organism: Acidobacteriota bacterium (assembly GCA_016934295.1). Classification (GTDB taxonomy): domain Bacteria; phylum Acidobacteriota; class UBA6911; order UBA6911; family UBA6911; genus UBA6911. The sequence goes on along the minus strand of JAFGTD010000234.1, from coordinate 6,755 downwards.
TCTTACTTCTGACTCCTGACTTCTATTTTTTTATCCAGATTCCGGCTTCAAGCAGCCGGATCATAATTTCGTCGAATGATAATGACGAGGTTGTTTCCACATACGGGAATCCTTCGCGCATGCAGAATGCGGACAGCTCATCCGAATATTTTCGCATCCGTTTCTGATATCGGGCGACCAACTCTTCGTTCACAACCGGGCCGCGCAGGTGGTTGTGTTCAAGGTCCCGCAATTCCGTTCCTTCCTCCAGTTCCGGGAGCAGCTCTTCCGGGGCCAGCACACGGACGACGATGACTTCAAAGCCGCTGAATGCAAGGCAGCGGAATGCCTCCCTGTAATTGTCCGAACAGAAACAATCCGACAGCACGACCAGCATCCCGCGACTCGTCGAGCGCGCCGTGTATGTTTTGAATGCCTGCCCGAAGTCGGATGCGCCGCTCGAAGAAGATTTTTCCAGCAGGGCGAGCAGATGGGAAAGCTGCTGACGACCGCGTTTCGGAGGAAGAATGGCGTGCAAATGATCGGAAAATGTCGTCAAGCCTACACGGTCCTGTTTGCTCAATCCCACGTAGCTGAACATTGCCGCAAGTTTTTTGGCGAAGTGAAGTTTGGGAGAACTCCCATAGCTCATGGAATTGCTGGTATCCAGAAGCAGATGCACGGCAACCTCCGCTTCCGCCTTGAACTGTCTCAGAAAAAGCTTCCGGAGCCGGGCATAAATGTTCCAGTCGATATAGCGGATGTCGTCGCCGTAATTGTATTTTCGATAATCGGCGAACTCCACACTGTATCCCGTGGTTGTTCCGGGGCGCCGGCCCATTCCCGGGGAGGATCCCGGCGCCCTGGACTGCAGCTCCATGCGGTCCAGAGTGCGGGCGTATTTCTGCAGCAGTTCCCTGGAACTTGCGGGCAGTGTGTTATGGGCGGTCATTTTGGTCGTATCTGCGATAAAATTTCCCCGATGATATCGTCGCTCGATATCCTTGCCACGTCGCCTTCGAAATTTAGCAGAACCCTGTGCCGGAGCGATGCAACGGCGATGTCTCGAATATCCGTGAAGGATACATTGTATCGGCCGGCGGCCAGGGCCTTTACCTTTGCCGCCAGGATCATGCTCTGGGCGGCACGGGGGCTGGCGCCGTAACTGACGTATTTCTTCACCGAATCCACGGCCTCCGGGGATTCCGGGTGTGTCGCCAGGACTATTTTCAGGGCATGTTGTTTTACATCCTCTGCGATTTTTATCTTTCGCGCCAGGCGGCTCATTTCCCGGAGTTCTTCGCGATTCAGAACGCGCTCGATTTCCGGAGTTTCTTCCGCGGTCGTAAGATCGACGATCCGGGACAGTTCTTCCAGGGACGGGTATTCGATCTTTAATTTGAAGAAAAAGCGGTCCAGTTGCGCCTCCGGGAGCGGGTAGGTGCCCTCCAGTTCGATCGGATTCTGTGTGGCCAGAAGAAGAAAAGGATCTTCTAACGCGTGGGATTTGCCGAGAACCGTTATTTTCTGTTCCTGCATTGCTTCCAGGAAGGCCGACTGCGTTTTGGGCGTGGTCCGGTTGATTTCATCCACCAGTATGATGTTTCCGAAAAGCGGGCCCGGTTGAAACTCGAACCGCTGGATTCCCCCGGAATCTTCAATAAGCATGTTGGTTCCGATGACGTCGGCGGGCATAAGATCGGGCGTGCACTGAATCCTGGAGAATTTCAGATCCAGGATATTGCTGAGCGTTTTGACCAGCAGCGTTTTCCCCAGTCCCGGGAGCCCCTCCAGCAGAACATGTCCCCTGCAGAAGAGACAGATCAGGATCTGCTCGACCAGTTCCGTCTGTCCTATAAAGACCTTTTCCGCTTCCTTCCTGAGCCGTACAAACCGTTCGGTGAATGCCGTAAATTGTTCCTGTAATGCCTGCATGGTGTCCGTTCCAAGTTCTTATGGTTGAATCGCCCGAAAATAATCGGCGATATATTTTTTTAATCCGGGGGGGATGTTTTCCCTGGAGAGCGCCCGTTCCGCCGCAACCCTTCGGGACGGATAATCCGAGGACAACCTTTTCCGTATAGATGCATCCTGCGCGTAAGTCGGATCCGTGTCCGTCGACTGTTTCGCTTTTCCGGCGGCCGGGATTTCACCTGTATCATTTTCCTGGACCCGTGCGTACTGCGCGCCTGCTGCCGCTCCCTCCGTATTCCCGGTCTTTTTTCTGTTGGAAATACCTGCGGAAGAGGGTCCGGATGAATCCCTGCCGTCCCGGTTTCCTGCCGGATCGGGCAACGTCCTTTTCGGCTGTGAATTTTCTGCTCCCGCCATATCGTGGGAACGATCCGCCGCGGAATTTGTCTCCCCCGGAACCGTTTGCCGGATAGGGGAGGCGGCGGATGCAGATTCATTTCGAATGAAGGAAGAGACGGCATCTCTGCCTTCGCTGCCTGATGTCGTTGACGATTCCTGCAGGACGGCGCTGTCCGAAGTTTCCTCCAGGGTGCGGTCGGAACCTTCCGGAGTATTGTGAACAGACGTGCCGGCGGGATCCGTTGAATCCGGCGATGTGCCGTTGCCCCGGCTTTTCGCAGCCGCTTCGCCTGTCCCGGCATCGGATTCCACCGGCTTTTCGGCCGCGATCTGCCGCGGTTTTCCCGCCGCTGCAAATTCCATGGACCCGGTTCCCGCCAGAAGGCGCACAAGGCTTAAGGTCGAAAATGCCAGCAGGCTGATCACGAACAGGATTCCCGTAGCCCGGTTGATTCGTGCGGGTACGACCGATTCCGGCGAAATTGCAGAAAGTCTCCTGCCGGCGTCCATGAGTAGCAGCCGGTCGATCTCCTCTCGGGGGGAAAGGCACTCCCATGCCGTTTCCAGCCTTTGCTGCAGGTTCAGTTTCCGGTCCACCTGTTTTACGGTCTCTTTCCATGAGGGCATACTCAGAAAGGAGAAAGTAAGGGCCGCGGCTCCGAGCCCCGCGCCCAGCAGGCAAAGCCAGAGTCCAGGCGACCTGTAAAACCGCAGGCTTTCGAAGGTGAATGTAACTGCGATTATGCCGAAAAGGCAGCACGCAATACCCAGAACACCGGCAATCCGCATAAGAAATTGTCTTCTGCGAATCTGTCTGATTTTCCCGACGATCAGGGCCGCGTCAGACATAGTGTTAATCCTTCTCATACAACAGCGTTCGATTGCCCTGTAGAATAAGCAGACTTCCGAACAATACGGACAACAGAAGGAGAATAAGGGTACAGGATCCGTGGTTCAGGCTGGATCGCAGCTGGCTCCAGAAGAGCCCGAGAAGGGCGAGCGCCGTATACGACAGAATCCAGGATAGAACCCAGTTTCGGCATCGCATGCTCAAATGGAATACCAGCAGGATCAGAACCATCAGAAACAGGAACGTATCGGCCAGCAGCCAGGCAATCCGCCCGTACGTTGCGACTCCCATATGTTGTGCGAGAGAGAAAAAGGGAAGGCCCAGGCTGAGCAGCAGGGCGATATATATGGCGGACGCCGCTATTTTAGCCGTCAGCAATCGCCATGGAAGTACGTTCAGGGCGCCGGCAAAAGGCATGGCGCTCAAATCCTGCGCATGCAGGCGGAGAATAATCCAGGGCGCCAGTCCGGCAATGAGGACCCCCTGTAAAACCGAGATTTGAAGGAAAAGAGCTTCAGAGGCTGCTGTAAATGAACTGTTTTCCGGGGAAAGAAAGTTGAAGAAAAAATAGAGACCGGCGGCGGAAAATACAAGGAGATACCCGGTCATAACTAGGCGGAAAGCCCTGTTGCGTGCGGCCGCCTGCAGGTCCTTCCCTGTCAGGATCCCTATCATGATGCCTCTCCCGATTTTTCCCCGGACCCGGTTTCAATCAGATCCTGCAGGATTCCGCATATATCAATGTCGGCCTGTTCGAGTTTCATCTGCTTGAGGATACGTCCCTCGTGCATAAAAGCCACCTGATCGCACAGTACCGCAATATCCGAAGCCCGGTTGCAGGCCATCAGAACGGTTCCGCCTCTTGCCTGGTAATCGCGAACCAGCCCGTGAAAGCGCACGGTGGCAATCGGATCCAGATGGGTGAGCGGTTCGTCGAGCAGCAGCAGCGGCGGTTCCTGCAGCAGAACGGATGTGAGCGCCAGCTTCTGCCTGGATCCGAACGAAAGGGCCCTGAGGGGCATTTCGGTGTCCAGCTCTTCGAAGGGCCGGTCTTCCGGGATCGACGGATTCTGCTTCCGGTCCTTTTCGTTGTTGCAGTACAAAACGAACTTGAGGAATTCCCCCACGGTCATGTAGTCGTAAAAGCTCTGGGATTGCGGAACAAAACCGATTTTCGGCCTGACGCGGAACGGATGTTTTATCGCATTCACTCCGTCGATTTCTATCCGGCCCCTGTTGGGCTTCAGCTGGGTTGCCAGGATTCGAAGCAGGGTGGTCCGTCCGGCCCCGTTGGTTCCCGCAATCGCCAGCACCCGGCCCTTTTCGAGCGTCAGATCGATATCCGTGAGGGAAGTACCGCCGCGGTAGATTTTGGATACACCCTGAGCTTTGATCATTTCAGGCTTCAATTGCTCCTGTCGTTCGATTGGTTTCCCAGATGAAAGACCACGGCTGTCGATCCGGTGTAGGCCAGGTCTGTACCCGCGCTTGTCAAACCGGGAACGGGGTTATTAAGGCCGCAGATAACGCAATCTCCCATGGTTCCTATATTCGTCTCGCTTCTGTAGGTCGCAACGACCCGAGGCAAAATTCCCGTCCCGGAACGGGTTCCCGAAAGGCCGGGGTCGGACCATGCTGTATTTTCCTCCAATGGAAGTTTCAATTGTATCTTTTCTCCCGCTGCAATGGAATCGACGGGAGTGGCCACTCCCTGTCGTATCAGCCGGCATTCCTCGAGGGGATAGGCGGAGCGGTTCGAAAGGGTTATTGTGTCGGGACCGTGCAGAATAAGGAACAGGCCCTTGTAGGAAAAATAGGACAACTGGATCGATCTTGTGCCCCAAAGGTTTTCTTTGAAAGAAATGGATGGGGCCCCGGATCCGATAAATTCATAAGAGATTTCCTGCGCGTCGTTTTCCGATTCCGGTGCAGCAAGATGGGCTGAAGAAAACATAGGATCGAACCGGTAATGTGCTTTGCGCGGAAGGAGCAGAACATAGTCGTTTACGGCAAAGGAATCATCATTATTGGCGAAAACGTGAATTACGGAACGTTGCTCGACTCTTGTATCGCCCGCATCTACTGCGCGTCCGATCCATGGAGCCAGGACGGAAAAGACCACCGCAAGCACCGGAACGACAGCCAGCTTCCGGGCTTTAATCCGGCCGTGTCCGCTGAAAGCTTGCAGCCAGAATGCAACAGCGGCAGTATATACAAGAAAAAATATTCCCGCATACCAAAGGAGATATGTCCGTGAAAATGGATTGCGGATGCGGTCCGAATGGAAAATTTCCCGGTCCAGATCGGGAATGGAGGACCGGTAGCCGGTAAAAGCGTTTTCGTCCGTGGCGAGAATGCCGTTCGAAAGACCGGTCGGTCCGAAAGTGCCCATCCCATGAGCGGTTTGCGGCAAAGTCGATTTGGAAGCGCCCGCATCCGGTCGATTCCGGGAAACGTCCCGGATCCGCATTTCCCCGTTCGCCCTGTTCCTGTCGAAAAGGTTTACTCTGCCGCCCAGCAGGGTCCATTGCGACAGCGCCGTTCGCTGCCTGTTGCTGATCCTGGTTACATCGGACACGCTCAGAATAACCGCGTTGACGGCATCATAGTCCTTCCAGGACTCCGGAAGATCCCCGGGATCCATAAAAACTTTTTTCTCTCTCGATTGCTGTTCCGATAAATCGTCATGCGACAGAGCATAGGATTCAAGGGACGAGGATACAATCGTCAATATCTGTTCGTCGGCCAGGCGCCGCATTTCGGGTACAAGTTTTTTTATCAAAGTCCCTTCCGAAACCACATCGATTTCCAGCTCGTCGAGGTCCTCGTGAGGAACAATGTGCAGGACCAGCTTTTTCCGGGATGGGGATGGAAGGGATACATCCCGCGTGTACAGGTCTTCGGATAGCCGGATTCGAATACGGCCTTCGAGGTCCCGACCCGAGTTTTCCAGACGGATGGTTACAGGTGTGCACCGGCCGATTCGGTAGTAGCCTCCGATGCCGGCAACGGAGTTTCCTTCGATACCCGGCACGGTCTCCGTCCCGGATGCAGGCCGGTTTACGCAGAACGACCCTGTAAGGCCGAGAAATAAACACACGGCACCCAACCGTTTCAACCAGTGCAAACCCGCAGGTCCGAATATCATAAAACTCCGTTACCAAACCATATTCTGCAGGCAGTGGGCCGTATCCGGGACAATGCCTGTTGCTGCTGCAAATCGGTCACTATTCTAAGGCATGTTCAAGTGTTATCAGAGTGAAAGCCGTCACCAGCACCTTGTTGTCCTGCCATTCCGCCGGATCGGTGTTGACCCAATAGCCTTCAGGGTATTGCAGCTCGATAAGTTTCGCACACAGCTCTTCTCTCCAGTTGTGGCGCCGCCCTCTGTCGTCGGTGATAAACGGCTCCCCGTACGCTTCGAGCGCCTTCGAAAAGACCATGTAGTAGTAGTAGACCGCCTTCTGGCCGACGCCGGGATTCTCTTCGAGAGTATAGTGTTTTCGTATCCAGTCCATGGCGGCTTCGACTCTTGGATCCCCTTTTTTGATGTCGGCATAGCTGTAACTCAATATGCCCGCGTAGGTCATGCTTCCGTAGGATCTCGGCTCCG
>JAFGTD010000233.1 GCA_016934295.1 Acidobacteriota bacterium | reverse complement strand
CCCATTGCGTCAGCATGTGGGGGCACGATTTCCGCCCGGAATACCGCAAGCTCAGCGCCTTGCGCGATATCCTGCCCGGAATCCCCATCGGGGCCTACACGGCTACGGCAACGGAGCCTGTGCGAAGGGACATCGCCGAACAGCTTCGTCTCGACCGGCCCGAAATCCTGGTGGGCAACTTCGATCGCCCTAACTTGATCTATCGGGTGCACCGCCGCACGAACGCACTCCGGCAAATCCGCAACGTGCTGGATCGCCATGCACGTGAATCCGGAATCATTTACTGCATCCGGCGCGCCGATGTCGATGCGATAGCCCGAAACCTGGCAGCACAGGGCTACCGGGCGGCGCCGTATCACGCAGGCATGACAGACGAGGAAAGAAAGAGAAACCAGAACGCCTTCATCCACGAAGAAGTGGATATTATCGTGGCGACGGTGGCATTCGGCATGGGCATCGACAAATCCAACGTTCGATACGTCATCCACGCCGCGATGCCGAAATCGCTCGAGCATTATCAGCAGGAAAGCGGGCGCGCCGGGCGCGACGGACTGGAAGCCGAATGCTGCCTGCTCTTCTCCGGTGCCGACTACTCGACCTGGAAGTGGATTCTGGAAGATTCCGAACCACAGATTCTGGAAACGGGCGCGGTAAAACTGGGGCAGATGTACCGCTGGTGCGCCGGCGCCTCCTGCAGGCATCGGGCCATCCTTCGCTATTTCGGCCAGATCCCGGACAAGGAAAATTGCGGGGCATGCGACATCTGTCTTTCCGAAGTGCGGGGAGTCCCCGATGCGTTGGTTCTCTCACAAAAAATCCTTTCCAGCATAATCCGGCAGGGAGAACGCTTCGGGGCGGGTTACACGGCGGGCGTTCTGACCGCCTCCCGGGAGGACAGGATCCTCGCGAACAGGCACGACAGGCTCAGCACTTACGGGCTTCTGAAGGAATCCAGCCGCTCCGCCGTCAGAGACTGGATCGAACAGCTTGCGGATCAGGGATATATCGAAAGGGCCGGGGAATACGGCGTGCTCAAGATCACCGCAAAGGGCCGCCTGCTACTGAAAGGCAATGCGCAGCCTCTGTTGCTGGAACCGGCTAAGAAAATACCTGCCCGGAAGCCCCTCACTGCAGAATCTTCCCGGGAATCAATGGATCCTGAGCTCTTCGAAAATCTGCGGAAGCTTCGCCTCGATCTTGCCCGGGAAAAAGGCGTTCCGGCCTACATAATTTTCGGCGACGCCACTCTTCGCGAACTGGCGAGAAAGCGGCCATCCTCTCCGGAGGATTTGCTGTTCGTATCCGGCATCGGATTGAAAAAGCGCGATACTTACGGGAAACGGATACTCGAAGTCATACGAAAATACTCCGCCGGAAATCAAGTTCGTGCTTAACCCGCAAGACTCAATTCGGTACGCGCGATGACTTCATCCTGCACAGCACTGTTGAGCTGTGTGAAATAAGCGCTGTACCCGGCCACGCGTACGACAAGATCGCGGTATTGCGCAGGATTCTGCTGAGCCTTCAGAAGCATTTCTCCGGACACGACATTAAACTGCACGTGCTTTCCACCGTGCTGGAGGTATGTCTTTATCATCACAGAAAGCTTACGCAAATCTTCTTCACTCTGCAGCACTGTAGGATGGAACTTCATGTTCATCAGCGTAGCCTGGTATGGGTCCTGATCGATCCGCAAAGCGCTGCGCATGACGGCTGTCGGGCCGTGAGTGTCCCGCCCCTGCATCGGGGAAACGGTACCGTCCGCGCAGATTTCATGCGCATGTCTTCCGTCCGGCGTAGCGCCCGTCAAAGCGCCTCCGGGCTGATGGGAGGTAATGGATATTGCAGTCGCTTTGTGCATACTTCCAAACGCCGTCGGCAATTCATCCGCGGCAGCCACCCAGAACGCATACAGGTCGGCCGCGATAGTATCCACGTAGCTGTCCCCGTTTCCGTATTTGGGTGCATCCAGGCACATTTTGCGGAGGCTTTCGAATCCTTGCCAATCAAGATCCAGAGCCCGTATGAGATCACCCATGGCAACCTTTTTATCTTCATAAACGAGCTTCTTTACAGCTGCCAGTGAGTCCGCTACATTGATCATCCCCACCGGATTGAGCACGGCGCCATTCTCGAACGGCATGGTGCGACTCAAAAGATCCTTGCCGGCTGAAATTCCGTCTTCCATAAGGGATGACCTGAAGGCATCCGGGAACAGTTCGCGTTCAATCAGTAGCTCGAGGTTATCTTTTTCAGCCGCAATCTCCATAAAGTATCGGAGTTGTTTTTTAAACGCAGCGGCAAACTGATCGTAATCGCCAAAACTTTCCACTTCGCCCGTCTCGATTCCAACCTGCCGGCCGGTACCTGGATGGATCCCGTTATGTAGGAAAATATCGAAGACCAGCGGCACGATGAACATGCCGATTGCCACGGTACGCGATTTCCCCGGCAGGTTCGCATCCAGGCAACCCGTAAGCACGTATTCCCGAGCCTCTTCCAGGGGAATACCGTAGCGCATAAAAAACGCCGTGTAGGATTTATCTCCCACGAACGCCGGCATGCCGATGCCTGTTTTAACCACCTCCAGAGCCTTGATCATCAGATCTTCCGGCGTGTCCTGATGAACCCTTAATGTGAGAGTGTGATGCGGCAGGCGTGTTTCTTTCGCCGCCTCCAACAGGAGATAGGTCATCTCATTCGTTGCATCCCGGCCGTCGGACGTCACGCCTCCGATTGTCCAGTTGTGCCATTTGGCCAATCCGGCGTTTTTCTTGCGATTTCGTTCCCCCGATATTCGATTCAGCTGCATGTCTTTAATGCGGAGGCATTCCAGGAGTTCGACAACTTCGTCATCCGTAATTCGCCCGGCGTCTTTGTCCGCTTTGTAAAATGGATACATATATTGGTCAAACCTTCCTGCGGCTGCAGTTGGCGAAGGATTGATCATCAGGAATATGAACCAGAAAGATTGCAGCGCTTCCCGGAACGTCCGTGCAGGATTTGCAGGCACTCTTCGGCATATCTCTGCCATAAGCTGCAACTCTCTTTTTCGCTCAGGACGGGTTTCCGTTTCGGCCATGGACTCAGCGAGATTTGCATACCGATCCGCAAAATCCAATGCTGCCTTGTGCATTAGAACGACCGCCTCCAAATACCGCAGCCTTGAGAGGCTGTCGCCCCCGGTATGCCTCAATCCTGCGATTTCGGTTTCAGCTTTTGCAATCAGGCTGACAAGCCCCTCTTTCAGCACCCTGGGAAAGTCAACAGCCATGAGAAAGAAGCCGGGACCCAGGCCCAGTCCAGACAGCGCATAGCCTCCCCCACTGCCCTCCGATGCGCTTTTCCATGGAGGCAGGATGATGCCCAAACGCAGGAAATTCATCAATCTCTCGTCGTGGGTTACTGCCTCACCCATACTGCCTATTAGAGTTTTGCTTTTCCTTCCGGTGTTCAGCTCCTGCAGTTCGCATTCATCTTCAGGAGAGATTAAGAATCCTTCCCGTTTTAAAGCATCAATCTCATCCTGGGACCAGAGGAAGTACTCTGGATCGATTTCCAGCCCCATCGGCTGGCTGGCTCCATTTCCGACAATCAGGGTGTCCTCTTCGATAAATATCGGAATTTCCCGCAAGACATTGGCGAACACCTTTGCCCGCCGCAAAATCATCGGTTCCCCTTCCGTGTCGGCCATGGTCCGCAGCGCGATACGCAGCTTTTCTATGCATATCGGGTGGTGGTCCCTTCGAAGTGCATCCAGTAACAATTGAATCCGCTGATTCACAAATACCCCCTACAATTCGCCCGTGGTCTCTTCGCCGTCCCTTTCATGGAAGAAGTCCTGGATTTGATCTCTCACGAGCGCTTCACGCTCCCAGTATGAGTATTCTTCCAGCCTCTCCCGCTGGCTTGTCTGAATGTGTTCCGAAATGGCTTGCGTGGACTTTTTGACGTCTCCATCGGCCAAAGCGCGAATCAGGCCCGAATGCTCGTTGTGTACTCTGGCCAGGGCTTCGGCATTGTGTCCCGCATGACGGGCTGCAAATACGCGGATCAGATACCGCACTTGATTAAATACTTTCAGCGCTGCTGCATTCCCTGCAATACTCATGAGGACAGTATGGAAGCTGATATCCGCCATTTCGAATCGACGCATTTGCGTATCACCCAGTGCCTTTTCCCCGGATTTGACCAGATCACTCCGCAAAGCTTTTATTTCGCTGGTAAGCGCCTGAAGTCTCTCGATGTCCTTCCCTTCCAATCTGTTTTTTGCAATCTTTGAAACCGCGTGCTCTTCAAGCACCGAGCGCAACTCGTAGAGTTCGACGAAGTCCTGCCGGGACAGGCGCACTACAACAGTGCTTCCATTGGAGTCTTCCTCCAGCAAGCCTTCACCCAGCAATTGCCGGATGGCTTCGTGCACCGGCGTTCGACTGATGCCGAGATCGGTTGCCAGAGCAACCTCGGAGATTGCTTTACCGGCCGGGAGTTCCCGGCCTGCAATTTTCCGCTGAATGTACACATAGGCTCTTTCGCGCGCCGATATTTGATTTCTCTTTCGAGATTTTTTCTTCGGCTGTTTTGGCATGGTGCGACTCCAGTCCCGGTGTATAACCTACGACCTGCGGTCTGAGATTATACCTGAGGGAAAAGCCATCGGGGCTTCCGCTCCCAAATTCCTTATTGCAGTACGTCCTTATCCTTCCCCCGGCAGTGACTGGGGCAGTCTGGCTTTTTCCAGTAGATGTTCCGCTGTTGGTTCTACACAGCGCCTATTCCAAAATTCGAACCAAATCTCCATCCCACTCGAAACCGGTACCAAGCGAGGCTTTCCCGGTGATCTGCTCGACGTAGGAAGCAACTGCCCGGCCACGCTCATCGTTGCCGCAGACTTCAGGCTGCCCTTTCGGATTCACCCGGCATGGCACGAATCCGGCTTTTCGGATACCTTCGGAGCCTATCTCACATACCGCAATCATGGCATTTCGTGCTTCCGGATGAAAGGGATATGTCGGATAACCGGGGTCCGGTTTAAAGCCGAACAGTTCCCGTCGCCGGCGCGCCCACTCGAGGCGTCTGGGACTTGGATTTGCCTCGATGTTCAACGCCCGGGTTACGGTGACAAAGTTGCCCAAGCCATGATAGATCGGCCGGCCTTTATACATTTCGATACCGCGTAAAATATGGGCATGGTGCCCGACAACGATATCCGCTCCCGCTTCAATGGCCGCTCTGGCTAAAGGACGTTCGTACATTGCCAGGACCGCAGGAGTGTGCCCGATTCCCTTGTGAAGAGCCACGATGAGCACATCCACCTCCAGGCGCAACCTTTCTATATCCGCCAGCATTGCATCCGTGCTCTCAGGTTCCGCGAAAGTGTATATGCGTGGAGGGCCTCCAGGCGTAGCGTGATCCAGTTCGTAATGTGTGATTACCTGCACGTAGGCACAACCCGCCTTATTTTCATCCGCCCAGGACTCCTTCGGGCCGACACAGTTGTAGCTGAGCGTTCCCACGCTCATCCCCTTACGTTCCACCACCGCCGGTTTTCTCGCCTCGGCAAGATGCATCCCGGCGCCTGTTGTAGCAATGTCCAGTTGACGAAGGTTGGCGATGGTATCTTCGATCCCGGCCGGGCCTGCATCGAGAATGTGGTTGCCGGCCAGGGTCGCGACATGAAATCCGGCGCGTTTCAAAGCAGCCAGGTTGTCCGGGTTGCTGGGTGGAGCCGGGACGTCAGACGTGTTCTCTTGTCCCCTTTGTGTATGAGGGACCTCAACGTGTCCAACCAGTACGTCCGCTTCCTGCAGGGTGTCGCGCGCGGGCTCGAAAAAAGTATCGGGCTCGGGCTCGTCCAGGATCAAATCACCTACCAGCATCAGTTTCAGATTAGCAGGATTGCTCATCGTATCAGATCACCTTTTGGGCTTTCAGTTCAGCAATTTTTTCGGATGTGTAGCCCAAAATATCTCTGTAAACCATGTCATTGTGTTCACCCAGTTCCGGAGGAGGCTGGTTGAAGCCGACGTCGGACCCGGAGAACAGGATCGGCATGCCCATACCGTAAACATCTTCCACAGCACCATACTTTGGATGCGTGAGAGGTACGGTTTCACCGCGCTTTATCACTCTGGGATCGCGGGTTGCCGCCGATGGATCCCGAACCTCCGCCGACGGTACCCCGCAACGCTCCAATCGTAAGAGCGCTTCAGATGATGTCAGCGCACGGGTAAACTTTTCAATAAATGCATTCAGTTCCTGAAAGTTCCTGACACGCGCATCGCGCGTAGCAAATTTCGCGTCGTCAGCCAGTTCCGGATGTCCTGTAGCCTCAAAGAAATCGCGGGCCATTGTCTCGGTCGGTGCACAGATGGAGATGAATCCGTCCCTGGTCCGGTAAATACCGAATGGAGCCAGGCGCGGAAGCGTTTGTCCGGTGCGCTGCGGTATGCCGCAGCGTTCCAGAAGATCGAAAGGTTCCCCGGACACCATCATTGTCAGCGCCCCAAGCATGGAAACATCTATATGCTGGCCGATGCCTGTGCGCTGCGCCTGGTGTATGGCGGCCAGTATCCCGATAACGCCGAACATGGGAGCACAAAAATCGGCCATGGGAATTCCAATCCGGATAGGCGGGTCCTCCGGACCGCCGGATGTATACATTACCCCGCTTTGCGCCTGGATGATGGTATCCATGGCTTTGGCGGGGCTCAAATCGTCTTCGCTGCCATAGCCTGTTATGGAACCATATACAAGCCGCGGGTTCACTTCCTTTAACCAGCCATAGCCCACTCCGAGTCGCTCAAGGGTTCCGCGGCTATAGTTTTCGACCAGTACATCGCACTTTTTAACAAGGTCGGCAAAAACGGCGCGGGCCTCCGGATTCTTCAAGTTGAGGGTAACGCCGAGTTTGTTGCGCAGGCGGTTGATGGCTGAAACGGATATGTCATCAGCGCTCCGGCGAACCAGGCTCGCACCCTCTGCTCCGAGGTAGGGGGCGTTCTCTCGACAGGTGTCGCCGCTTGCAGGATTTTCCAGCTTGATCACGCGGGCGCCGAGTCCGGCGAGCAGGAATGTGGCGAACGGCCCGGCCAATGCAGTCGTCATGTCCAGTACCGTAATATCATCCAAAGGTTTTGGGAGGTTGGTGCCCGCTGTTTCTGTTTTCATTGTTCCGACCATCAGCCTGCCTTTTATTCCGGTTTTGCAGTCAGTGGATGTTGATCCCAAGGTGATTGTATCATCCGGGATATACTCTAATGCATTGGATCTATGGATAAAACAAAAATATAAATGCATTATGCATGCACATAAAATAATATATGCATTATAATAGGCACCCGGACGAAATTAATGAAATAAGCCTGTGATAAAAAAATGCTGTTTTGCAGATGCGCACATCCGACATGAAGAATTCTGATTTCACAGCAAAGCCCCGGAATACGATAGCCCCAATAGATCGCCTGATATGGCATTACGAAAATCCGGATGCGGAAGCCATGGCGGCGGCGGCCGGCAACGTTCCTGTGGTGGGGGTGACGTCCAATACGGCTCCATGGGAGCTGATCCGGGCCGCCGGAGCCTTTCCCTGCGTGATTAACTCCGGGAATCCAAATTACCCCGACATCGGCACTTTTATGGAAGAAGGTGTTTTCGAAGAACGGATTCGTGCCATATTCGGCGCAGCGATATCCGGCGATCTGCAGCACCTCAGCCTTCTGCTGATACCCCGGACATCGGAGCAGGAATACAAACTGTACCTTTATCTCCGGGAAGTTGCCCGTCAGGATCCCACACGCCGCATTCCGCCCCTTTATCTTTATGACATGCTCCACACACGTTCCCCGGAATCTTATTCTTATGGACTGGAACGAACACTGTGTCTGAAAGAACGGCTCGAAGAGTTGACCGGCAAACGGATAGATGATGCGGCCCTCCTGTACGCGGTCAGGGAATCCAATTCCGCACGTAAGGCAATCCGGAAGCTTCTGTCCCTGCGCAATCCGGTGCCGCGCGTGACAGGTACGGAAGCTTTAACCCTGATCGGGGCGTCGTTCTTCATAAGCAGGGATGAATATGCGCATTTGGCCGGACAGGCCGTGGAGATGATTGAGGGACGTGCGCCTGTTGCGGGAAAAAGAGTGATGATTGCGGGATCTCCACTAAATCATCGAGGTCTGCATCATGCACTGGAAAAACACGGAGCCGTTGTTGTCGCAGAAGACGACTGGTGGGGTTCACGCTCTGCGGGTATGGATATTGCGGACGGATCCGATGACCTGTTGAAGGCGATATTTGAAAAATACTATCTGGATGCGCCGAGCCCCCGGGTATTCCCTTTTGAAATAGCGGATGCATGGTTTCAGGAGGAGTCGACCCATGGAATCGATGGCGTTGTTTTCTATTTACCGCCGGAAGATTGTGTGGTCGGATGGGATTATCCAAGGCGCCGCCGCTTCCTTGATGAGAGAAGAATTCCACATCTGCTGATGCGGGAGGATGCCGGATCCATTTCGGAAGAATGTCACGAACAGATAGAGAGGTTCGTGAATAATATATGCATTAGATAGTTGGAATCCATGGCAGAGAAACAACTCCATTGCACCCTGGCTGCAGGCGAGCATCAGAAAGCCTGGTTTGCGCAGCTTCGGAAAGACGTATTTGAAAAGCAGCGGCCGTACGCCATTATTCAGGCGGATATGCCATTTGAATTGTTCCATGTGATGGAAGTGCCGGTCGTGAGCAACCAGTATTGGGCGGCCATCATATCCGCGAAACGTCTTTCAGGTTATTACCTTGATGCTCTCAATTCAATGGGATTCCACGAGGGGCTGTGCCGGTACTGCAGCCTGGCGGCGGCATCCACTCTGGCGAACGATCCGGAACATGCTCCGTGGGGCGGGCTTCCCAAACCGGCATTGCTCTCGGCCAGACTCACATGCGACTGTCTACAGAGGGTTTTTGCAATATGGGCTGAGGCATTTGGCTCTGAGTGTCTGTTTATCGACAATCCGGGAGCTGCCGATCTGCCGCCGCGCTGGTGGGAATTCAGCCGCTATCACTGGCGCGAATTATTTGAAGAGCATCGACTGAAATTTACGGTGACTCAATTTCAGAATCTTATCGAGGCGCTTGAGCGAGTCACGGGAAGACAATTTCAAATCGATCGACTGCGCGACCTTATGGAACGTGTCAACCGCCAGGAAGAGTACTTCGAGGAAGCCCTTCAAATGATCTGCTCTGCGCCCAGAACGCCGGTACGCATGCACGAACAGGTGGCAAATGTCATGGCTGCACAGTGGAAACGCGGCAGCGACTGGGCCGTTGAACATGCCCGCACCTTCCGTGACGAGATCAGGAATCGAGTGAGGCAGGGAGTGGCGGCATGTCCGGGCGAACGCCTGCGCCTGATGTGGGTGGGCGCCGGAATCTGGCACGATACGGATTTCTACACCGCTTTTGAGGAGGAATTCGGGGCCGTCTTCGTGTGGTCCATGTATCTGGCCTTCGGGCCCGACGGGTACATCCGCTATGGCCTGGACGATCCGCTGCTGGCTCTTGCCAGCCGTACGGTCAGCATGAACGAGCAGCTGCACAATCCGCCCTGGGCCAATGAATGGATTGTGCATCAGGCCAAACTGCATAGAATCGACGCGGCTCTTGTGTTAACCCCTATGGGAACCAGGCCCGCGGCCACGGGCAACCGCTTTATCGAACGCGCCCTGGAGCAGGCTGGAATTCCGGTGCTGCCGGTTGTTGCCGACATGGTCGATGCCAGGGATTGGGATCCTGACGCTATGCGCCTGAAAGTGTCTGAATTCCTGAGGCATCGTGTTCTGCCCCATCTTAACAGCGCAAGGAGACATTCATGATACGTAAAACTTTTTCCTGTAAAAGAGTATTGCCCGTAATGCCTTTCCTTGTCGGATTTATGTCAGTGATGTTGTGGGCGCAGACGCCCTCGACGATGGAATACGGCTGTGCCATCGATGCGCAGGAACAGATCCGCGAATCCCGCACGCTGGCAAGGAAGATTGCCGTTCCCGACAGCCCGGAATGGCGGGCCGAAGGCGATCTCCACCGAAAATATCATTTCCCTGCGGCTGATGCCGATATGCCCTACCGCCTGTATGTCCCCGACTCCTGGGACGGCAAATCCAAGCTGCCGTTGATCGTAATGCTGCACGGCGCCGGTTCGGATGAAAATTGGTATTTGGACGCCAACGACAAGCAGTTTGTTCGTTTGGCCGAACAGCATGGATACATTTTAGTATCGCCTCTGGGATACACCCGCATGGGCGCATACGGGACGCCGCTGCGTCTTCCGGCTGTTTTCGGAAATCCAGAAGCGGCAGCGCAGCAGCGCGCATCCGTGGACGAGGAACGGGAACGGACCCTCCAGCTCAGCGAGAAGGATGTCATCAATGTGATAGAGATTGTCCTCAACGAATATCCCGTGGATCGCTCTGCAATGTTCCTTGCCGGACATTCCATGGGGAGCGGCGGCACATGGTATCTGGGTGCAAAGTACGCTCAGTACTGGGCCGCGATCGCTCCCATGTCGGGTCCGTTCCTGGACGAATTGAACTATCCGTGGGACAACATACGAACGATGCCCGTCTTCATGACGGAAGGAACCGGTGCCACCCCGTCTCTCGTAGGAAGCAGAGCCTTGTTGGCCTGGATGAAAGAGCGGGATTTCAAATTGGAATATAAGGAGGTGGATGCCGATCATGGAGGCATGATACCCCTTGTCCTGCCGAGTATATTCGATTTCTTCGATCGCTGCAGATCCAAATAGGCATTACAAGCATAAGGAGGCACGATGCTTTTCAAACATTCAAGTTGTTATATAGCGTTACTGGCCTTGATTTTATTTGCCGGGGCATGTGGTTCCCCGCCACTTACAACAACCGTTGAGGTAACGGGAGGCGCCGTTGAAGGTGTCGAGGAGGACGGCCTGTTTTCCTACAAAGGGATCCCATTTGCCGCGCCGCCGGTGGACGATCTGCGCTGGAAGGCGCCCGCACCGGTGCAAGCCTGGACAGGCGTCAGGAAAGCGGATGCTTTCGGGCCCGCCTGCATGCAAGCCGCTAATTCAATGGGAAACACCGCACCGGTCAGTGAAGACTGCCTGTACCTGAACGTGTGGACACCGGCAAAAAAACAGGATGAAAAGCTCCCGGTTATCTACTGGATCCATGGAGGCGGCTTTAGCGGCGGTTCCGCCAGCACTCCGATGTATGACGGAACGGGTTTCGCTAAAAAGGGAGCCGTCTTTGTAAGCGTCGCCTATCGACTCGGCCCCTTTGGATTCCTGGCGCACCCCGAACTCAGCCGTGAGAGCGGCCAGGGATCGGGGACCTATGGACTGGAGGACATGATTGTGGGCCTCGAATGGGTACAGGAGAATATTACCCGGTTTGGAGGCGATCCTGCCAACTTGACGATTTTCGGCCATTCGGCCGGCGGCGCTGCGGTCAGCCTGTTGGCTGCCTCCCCGGCCACGAAGGGTCTTTTTCACCGCGTCATCTGCATGAGCGGGGGATCGTTTGGCCCGCTGCTGACTTCAAATCAGGCCGGCGCGGGCATGAGAATTCCGGCTCTCAAAGCGGCAGAGTCCAGAGGTGAAGAGTTTCTGAATCGACTGGGAGCTGCCAATATCAAGGCGGCGCGTGCATTAAACGCAGAAGAGATACAGAAAGCCCTGACAGGCGGAATGGGAGGCATGCGATTCCAGCCGGCAGCCGACGGGCATATCGTTCCGAGCGACCTCTACTCGTTGTATCAATCGGGGCGTTTTAACGATACTCCCATTTTACTCGGCAACACTTCGGAGGAAGGCGCAACAATGGGCGGGAGCCGGAATGTCACGCCGGAGGAATTTGAGAAACAGATCCGATCGCAATATGGATCTCATGCCGATGTCATTCTGAGCGCGTATCCTCACGCAACCGACGCCGAGGCAACGATGGCGTCAAGAGAACTCAGGCAGAGCTCGTCCGCCTGGAACACCTGGACATGGGCCCGCCTGCAGTCCCGGACAGGAAAAGGCAAGGCTTTTACATACATATTCGATTACCACCCCGGTTCGCCCGATGTCGGCTCAGGCCACGGCAGCGATGTCCCGCATGCCTTCCAGACACTGAGCGGCGGACGCCAGGGAGAGCCTGACCCGGAGGCTCTGAAGCTTTCCGACATGATCAGCTCCTACTGGGTCAACTTCGCGGTTTCGGGCGATCCTAACGGCCCGGATCTGCCGGAGTGGCCCGCCTTCACAGAGGACGATCAAAAAGTGATGCTGTTCGATGCCGCTCCCGGCGCCCGACCTGTGCCTAAGCTGGACAATCTGAAAGTATTCGATGCCTATATGGCATGGCGAAGGGGAGAGAGCGAAGAAAACCGGTAATCTACCATGTCCTGAAGTCATGGCTTTGGTCAGGCTCAGCAAAGCTGAGCCCCTCATAAAACGAAGCTTCATTGGTAATTGAGAATGTTTCGTTTCCCGCTATAAAAACCCCGAACGGGAAACGGGGGACGGGGAACCTTGATAAATATTTCTTATGAATGAATCTGACAAAAACGGACTTAAAAAGACATTTCTTTTAAACGTCTGGAAATGGCTTTTTTATCTGGGAGGCATCGCGCTTTTGTTTGCAATGGCGGTGGACACCCTGGCCGTTGCAGGCAGGCACATCGGAATGCCGCTGCCGGGATCGATCGAACTGGTGCAGGCGGCGATCCTGG
>JAFGTD010000232.1 GCA_016934295.1 Acidobacteriota bacterium | reverse complement strand
CGGCCTCCGGCGAAGCTGAAAGCGAAGCCGGATTAAACAATCTGTGACTCCGGGTAAGTTTTCGGGGGTCGGTTTCGGAGTCGGTATCGGAATCGGTTTT
Source organism: Acidobacteriota bacterium (assembly GCA_016934295.1). Lineage (GTDB taxonomy): Bacteria > Acidobacteriota > UBA6911 > UBA6911 > UBA6911 > UBA6911. The sequence continues at coordinate 12,993 of JAFGTD010000232.1, read as the reverse complement.
TAAAAGCTCGATACCGATTCCGACCCCGACGCCGATGTATTTCCGGCCCAGCTTTTCACTTCGGAAAGAGTCACAGGCCAGAATAACGTTCAAACGTTCAACATCTCACGTTGAACGTTTAACGTCCAACGTTAGAACGTTTTCACATTTGACAAATATCGCTGGGAGTTGGCTGGTTGTCCGGACGTTTTTCAGCATCATGCTGATGCGTCAGTGATCCGAAGAAAGCGCTTACTTTTTCCTGCGGCGATATGCTGCCAATCCCAATGCGCCGAGGCCGGTGCTGAGGAGGATGAGCGTCCCGGGCTCGGGAATAACGTCTCCTTCTACGAGGAAGTTGGAGCCAGTACCGGTTTGGTTAAATAAGGTGGTCGAACTGGAAGTCCAAAAACCCCAGCCGTTGGGTATTGCAGCACCTCCATAAATGGCACGGGGTGCAGTGTCCGCATCGCTGTAGAAGAAGTATTGGGTACTCGCCTGGAGGACTACAGAATCAGAGAAATCCCATTGCCCCCCCAAGATCCCCGTCGATTGCGCCGAATATGCCGATGCGGCCAAGTCCTCAGGCGTTCCTGTGTATACTGAATTAAACAAGAAGAGGTTTCCTTGTGCAAAAGGCGTTGTCGACCCCGAATCTGAGAAATAGTTCACGAAGATGTTATTCCAAGGGCCCCCACTCGGCGTGGTGAATGCGAATCCGTAAAAACCGCCAACACTTTGTAAATTTCCGTCGGTTTGTAGACCGATTGTGTCGCCAAAGCTGCAGACACTCATAACTAATACGAGGATGACTGCATAAAAGAGTCTTCTTTTCATAACGATTACTCCCAAGGCTGGATGAAGGGTTAGTGCCCTTCGCACTAATAATCTTGTACAACAAAAGAGCATTTTCCATGCCATCATTCCAAGTCAGATGAGCATTTTTGCCTTGGCATGGGTAAGTCGAGTGAGCACAAAGCATACGGCGATGAAAAATTTGTGACTTTAGTCGATCATCTCGAAAATCAAGTTGGCCTTAATCCCTGAATTTGTAAAGATTTTTTACAAATATCCTGAAATCCCTATTAAGAAACATTATAAGTAATTAATGGTTTGGGAGTTATTCAGTTATTGAATAGTGTAAAATATTTTTACACAAAAGTGCCTGTTTTAAATGTTCATTTGTAGGATTCCGCTCAAAAGGATCTTGAAAGCAATGTGTATGTGTGGATTGGAAGGGGGGAATAAATATAGGGCACAGGTACATTTTGCTTTCAAGGTTACAACGGGCGGAATTTGCACGCGCGTAAAAATCCCTTGGTAAACATATCTCGGCCGCTTCTCATGTTCATCACTGTTTAATCAATGAGCGCCCGTAACAATCTATAATTTGCATGACACGGGGATGATGCTGCGGTCGTTCGCGCTATTGTGGGTTACTAAGTAACGCTAATCTAACGCGGGATGTAACAAAAATAGAAACATAGAACTAAAACTCGCTATAAGGTTGCGAAAGAATCTCCGGCTGTACCTGCCGCAGACCAACTATAAGTGCGGCAGCTTGGAACCTTCTGCGATTGTAGTAAAATCCCACCGGAAAATTCCAAAAACAGCTTACGTATAATCCCTTATCAGAAACCAGGCCGACTTCGATACTGAAGGATTTTCCGAAAAGAGTGGCTTAGAGGATTGTCAATTCTGCATCGGTGGGGCGTCTGGTGTTTTTCTTAATGTTGCCTATGTCTCCGGAGGAATCCAAATAAATCTTGACAATAAATTATTAATGCCTACACCTTCCGACAAAATCACTGGAGAAGATCCTGTAGCGACTTCGAAGTACCCGCCACAGTGGGCGCAATCTCTACTCACACATTTACTGAAGGCGCGCGACCGGGAGAGCATTCCGGGCGATTTGCTCGAGGAATACCAGGAAGAGCAATTGCCGGGGTTGAGCCGTGCACGCGCAAATCTATGGTATATACGACAGATATTCAGTCTTGCTTTTTTCCAGGCGTTAAAAGGAGGTCCCATGAAAAGATCTCTGATTTACCTATGCTTCTTTACCCTGGCGGCATCGGTCTGCTTTGGATTGCCACATCAAAAAAGTATTACCAATGTAGAGGAATGAAAGCAAATCGTTGCTTTCGTATTTTTTGGCAATGGTTTTGCTTGAAGTTATTGTGATAATGATGGTGATATGCTCGAATCATCCCGGATGCCTGCAGATATAGCACGGCTATTTGAAAAATAAGGAGGTTTTCCTGATGAAAGAAAAAATATCCCGGCGGGAGGCGATCGGCCTGGGACTGGGGGCTGCAATGGCGGGTGCGGCGGGCAAACTCGTCGCAGCGACAAAATCGGAATCTTCATCCGACCGACAGGAGGGAAATCAAATGACGGAGTTAAGCGAATTCAACAAATACGGTGAAGACCTGGAAAGACAGCTGCTGCTGCGGACTTCTCCTATTGCCGTAAAAATGCTGGAAAAGGAAGCCGACATTCCCGAGGGGGCCATAAGTCCGAAGAAAGACCGAGGGTACCATCTGGCGCAATGCCAGGCTTTTGCCATGTCGCGCCGTGAGGGGACGACGGTGGCAATGATGAAAGAGGATCACTGGTGTCCGACAGCGCCCATAGCTTATGGAATGGTGAGCCGACCGGAAGGCATTGAAAAATGGTCCCATCCGTACGACTGTTTCGAACAGGGGAAATATGTCGGTATTGTTACGGCGCCGCTGAAGAAGGCGAATTTTATTCCGGATGTGGTGATTGTATATTCAAATCCGGCGCAGTTGAGGGGTCTGCTGCTGACGATGCCGATCGCGGACGTTCCATTGGTTAGCGGACATTACTTTCCTCCGTCCTGCGGGTGGTCGGTTGTGGCTCCGATGAAAACCAAGCAGTTCTATGTCGTCATGCCCGATCCCGGCGAATACCAGCGGGCTCTTACCGATGAAGGGGACATGATGTTCTCCATCCCCGGGGAAAAGATGCCTGCCATGATGGCTAATGTCAGGAAAAACGAGCATGGGCCCTTTTCATACCAGGATCATCACATGTTTATGCATCCTGATTTTGAAAGGCCTGATTTTTACAAGGAACTTTTCAAGAGCTGGGGACTGGATTAGCCGCTCATTCTCGGAAGGGGTGACTTTGACCCGGCCTTTATAAGGGGAAGCTAAAGGCATTGATGAGTTACTTGTTTACCGTTCCCCGTTCGGAATTTTAACGGGGAACGGTGAACCCTGAACGGTGAACGTCAGTAGTCCAGGGTCAGTATCCGTCCTTCCGTAAAGTTGAAGAAGCTGGATTTTTCGGCTACCGTGATTCCTTCAGCCAGGTCGGACTCCGTCTTTCCCGCAGCTTTCAGGCATCCGGGACAGGCCGCGATCGTAATGCCTTTTTCGGCTAGGGCGGCCAGTTGCGCCTTTGAGCCGGGAAACTGGGCGTAGGTGATATCGGGCGAATCCTTCAAAGCGACTTCAACGCCTTTTATGTCGAAATAAACCAGAACATCGCGGTCTTCCGACATAATGGCCGCCATCTGCAAAGCCATGGCAACCCGGTGCGGATTGTCGATGCCTGCGGTGATATGGATGAACGCTCCGTCCTGTGCAGCCGTTTCGGGAGCCTGAGTCGGCGCGCATGCCGGGATGCAGACAAGCGCGAGGGCGAGTAAGACAATTTTTGCCATAACGTTTCCTCCATCAATTAAAACAGAAACTTCAATGTAGCCCGGATATTTCTTCCGGGGCTCAACGCGTAGAGTTTATAGGTGTCCAGAAAGTCTTTATAGGCCCTGTTGGCGACATTGCTGATCCACAGATCGAATGCAAGAATACCCTTGTCAAAACGCCGCTGAATGCCGGTTCCAAGATCTAATAGCGCATAGCCTCCCGTGTCAAGAGGAAACGGTTCGTCGATGCCCGAGATCTTCCCTTTCCCCGTTAGGGTCCCTCTGATTTCCACATAGGGATGGATCCAGTCGGTTGAGGACGCCCTGTGAAAGTGAGCGCCCAGAATGGCGCGGTCCGGCGGCGAAAACGGCAGATGCATGCCCGTTGCATGGTTCTTGGATCGAAGGGCGTCCCCGGTTATGCTGAGCGTTAGCCAGGAGGTCGTATCCACGGACAACTGGCCTTCGAAACCCTTCATGGTCGCGTCGGCCTGGCTGAAGACGCCTACGGGAAGTTCCTCTATAATTTCACCAATAAGTCTCTGATAGATATAGTCGTCATAGGAATTGCGATATAAGGCGAAAAATCCCCGAACACGTTTTTCCTCCATACGGAGGGTAAATTCCAGATTCCGGTTTGTTTCTTCATGCAGGGAGGGATTCCCCCGTTCGTATAAAAGAGTCCCGTCGTGGGGGCCTTCGGCAAAAAGCTCATACTCTGAAGGGTTTCGCCAGCCCCTGCTGTAGCTCAACCCCACCGAAAAAGCCTGGTTAAACCGGAAGACCGCCCCCACGGATCCGGTTACCGGGGTATAGCTTTTGCTGAAGTCTTCATCGATGCCGCGTTCCGGATTCGCGGGAACCTCCAGATGCCGGTTGTCGTAACGGAAGCCAAGATTCAGAACAAGCCGGTCCAGCTCGCCGGAACGAACCAGACGGACTTCCTCGAAAATGGCCGCCGACCATGTACGGTTCCGATAGTAGGGGAGCAGTGTAACGGGCCCGAAAGATTTATTGTTTTGCCGGGTGTATTCCAGCTGAAGCCAGCCGCGAAGCATCCCGACCGGTTTGTGCTCCAGCGATGCGCGGTAGGTCTGCGTCAGCAGTCTGAGGTCTACTTTCGCTCCCTGGGAACGGCCTTCAGGGAAGGCGCGGCGGTTGTTCCTGGAAATATTGGAAGAAAAGCTCCATTCGCCCCACTCCGACGGTACAAAAAACTCAATTTCCCCGATATCGTTTCTAAGGTTGAGGCGGAAGTCGGGTTGAGGCGGTATGTAGAAACCGAGGTCGTTTTCCCAGTACCGGTATTGTCCCCGCAGGCGGATACCGCCGGTCACCCCGTAGCCCATTTCAAGCAGACTGGATCTTTGATCGTAATCGGTATTGGGAAGCGATCCTTCCGGCGTGCCTGTGTTCGAAGAGATACGCCTTGTCCAGGCGGCTCGGGCTCCAAGCCCGCCTTTGGCCCCTTCAATTTGGCCATGGCCGATCCTGGCTTCATTGTTGCCGGCGTAACCTAAAATGCCTTCGCCGTGGAAAATGTAGTCCTCTCCCGGGGCGTTTGGGAGAGGCGCCGAAACCAGGTTTGCCAGTCCTCCCATTGCCTGGGTGCCGTAAAGAACACTGGCCGGACCGCGGATCACTTCTATGGAATGGGAATCGAAGGTTTCGATGTTCGGCATATGCCGGCGGCTGAACTGGTAGTAGTCATGCGGAAATCCGTTACTCAGAATACGGATGCGCTCGTTTGTCTGTCCCCGGATCATGGGTGTGCCGCCCGATTCTCCCGTGGCGATGCTGCGCACGCCGGGCAGGCTGCTGACGGCGTCTCCGACGGACATGCCCGAATGTGCCTTGACTTCCGTGGTGTCCACTACGTTCGCGGATTGCGCGACATCGGCTCTGTCCACGGCCCATGGGGCGGCGGTGACTATGATTGTTTCATGGGGCCTCGGATCCACTTCGATCAGCAAATCCGGGGCGGGAGGGATATTGAGGACAATACGTTGTTCGATATATTGGAGGTGCGAAGTAACAAGTGTGTATCCGCCCGGATTCAGATTACTGAATACAAAGCATCCCTCCGCATCCGTAGCCGTTCTGTCTGTTGTCCCGACAAGACGAACCGTCACTCCCGGCACCGATTTCATGGTATCGGTGCTGATAATACGGCCTTTGATGCTGAATGTTTCCGCGCCCGCATCGGTCTCCGCTTTTGGCAGAGATGGGAATAGAACGAAAAACAGGATACATAACAAGAAACGGGCAATTCCGCGAAAAATGGCGGCGTGCGGCATGGCACTCTCCAGGATTGATGGAATTCAAAGCGCTAATAAAACAGAGAATTAAAATTCAGATCAACGCCGATGGCGGCGGTGCGCGCGCGGGAAGGGATCCCTGATAGGACACGTCCCTGTTCAAAATCGGCTCGATAAGAACCGGTAGGATGGATAGGGGTTGGGCTGCAATACAGTCGGAAGGATCGGGATTCAGAATAGTATGGTTGAAGATGGAGCAGATGAGGCAACGGTGATTCGATCCGCACGCATCATCATGCCCATCGACCGGGCAGGAGTGCAATAATGCCGGCGCCAGGAGACAGACCGTAACAACGCCTGCAAAGAATGCGAGTTTCGGAATTTGAACCGTGCGATTGTTCATTGGCGTGTGTCTGTTCCTTTGATTGCCTGATAGGAAATTTTCCTATTCTTATTAACATGTTGCGGCTATTAATGCAAATGCCTTCGCATTAACAGCATGCATCCTTAGCCCGCACTTCTCGCTGGAATTTCAACGGCAGGAAATCCCGGAACGGACGGCTATATAACAATCAGTGAGAGAAATGAGGCGGCTATACGGAGGAAATGGAACGCAGGCGCTTAATCGTATCTGAAAGGGCCTCAAGGGCAGTATCCATTTCTGCTTCGCCCGTATCCCGGCCGAGGGAAATTCTTATGGATCCCTGAGCTTCCTTCGGGGAAAGGCCCATTGCGACAAGCACGTGGGATGGTTCCGGTTCGCCCGTGGAACATGCCGATCCGGTGGATACGCAGATACCATGCAGGTCGAGTCCCAGCACTATGGATTCTCCGTCAACAGAGTCAAAACTGATGTTTGTCGTGTTTGGAATGCGCGGTGCGCCGGTCCCGTTTATTTTTGTTCCCGGTATTAAGGTACAAATCCGTTCTTCAAAGCGATCCCGGAGTTCCTCCAACCGTTTATATTCTCTTTCGGCTGATTCCGCCGACAGGGAAAACGCATGAGCGAGCCCCATGATGCCTGCGACGTTTTCCGTGCCTGCGCGCAGGCCGTTTTCCTGTAATCCTCCGGTTAGAATCGGCGACAGCGGAGTCTTTTCATGGATATAAAGAGCCGCGGTACCCTTGGGGCCGTAAAGTTTATGACCGGAAAAGGAAATGAGGTCGGCGCCCAGTTCGCATAATGGATAGGGGATCTTGCCCGCGGTCTGTACGGCATCCGTGTGAAACGGGATCCCCCGTTTTTTTGTCAGATCGGCGATTTCCTTGACAGGCTGGAGAACGCCTGTTTCGTTGTTTGCATGCATGACGGTGACGAGAATTGTTTCCGGTGCGAGTCGGTTCTCCAGTTCTTTGATGCTGACGACGCCGCTGGAGTTGACCGGCAGATAGGTCACTCTGAATCCTTCCGTTTCGAGGGCCTTGCAGGTATTCAATACGGCGTGGTGCTCGATTGCGGTTGTAACGATGTGATTGCCCCGGGATCTGAGGGCGTGCGCCGTCCCGCGTACGGCCAGGTTGTCCGATTCGGTGCCGCTGGATGTGAAGATTATCTCTCCCGGCCCACATCCGGCGCATTCGGCAATTTGATTCCGGGCTTTTTCGATCGCAATTTTTGCCCGGCTGGCGAACCGGTACGGGCTGGACGGATTGCCCCATTCATTTTCAAGATAGGGCAGCATGGTTTCAAGAACGCGGCGGTCCAAAGGCGTTGTCGCATTGTGGTCGAGGTAGATCACGGTTCACTCTCTTTCTTAAGACTGCATTTTGTTTCCCAGTCCTTTATTGCAGCCTGCAGAGCCAGGACGCCGAGGAGAGAGCAATGCTTTTTTCTTTCGGGAATGCCTCCGAGAGCTTCCACGACATCGTCATCCGTTATCCGTTTGGCTTCTTCTACAGTTCGGCCTTTTGCCAGATCCGTCAGCATACTGCTTGTTGCGATCGCCCCCGGGCATCCGTAGGATTTGAAGGCTATCCTGTCGATTCTTTCAGATCGAATGGAGATCCATAGTTTCATCTGGTCTCCACACATGGGATCTCCCACCAGACCGTAACCGTCGGTTTCGTTTTCCGCTAATTCTCCGACATTGCGGGGATTTGTGAAATGGTCCAGAACGGTGTCGTTGTAATAAAGAATCGGTCCGGAATATTCGGGCTGGTCGGTTTTTTCTTTGCTGGAAGGGGATCCCATAAAATTAACTCTCCAAAAATGCTCCTGTGAAATCATGCAGGTTGCATAAATCCTCTGTTTAAAACAATGCACAATGCAATGATTAAATCCCGCCCAAAGATAGTGCGGACCGGGACGAGCCTCTTTCCTGACGGTCTCATTTTGGAGTTTCAGAGGATAAATAACATTTGAGAAACCCGGGTTCAGATTATGTCGAAGGAAAATCCACGTTCATGAATTTCGCGGAAGCTCGGACCGCCGCTTTCCCGCCCTGCTCCAGTTCCGCCTCCAGAACGTAAAGCGGCGGTTGGTATTCGCGAACCCATGCTTTTACTGTAGTGAAGATTGAAGACTCCGGGAATCCTGGTCCTTCTGACTTCTTACTTCCGGCTCCTGGCTTCTTTTTATCCGGATTTAATCTGATGTGGTTTTCTTATCGGTGATTCGAAAGTCAATCCACGCCGTAAAGCCAAATTAGTGGCCGCATTCGCCCTGGTGCCCGCTGCAGGAGTCGTTGGCGCCGAACTCGTTAAGCTTGTTTTCTTTCAACAAATCGATATTTTCCCTTACTTTCGGCGCACCGGGTCTATAGATCTTTACCCCGATTGAATTCAACCTCATGATGGCACCCGCCCCAATCCCTCCGACTACCAGCGCATCGATATGGTTTCCTCCGAGCCTCCCCATCGGGTTACAGTTTCCGTGCGTTTCGTGGGCGGTGGAGTTGTCTATCCTGGCAACCTGGTTCTCTTCGGTGTCCACTATGAGAAATGCCGGTGCGGAACCGAAATGGTCGTAAACGGTGCTTTCCAATCCTTCGTCAATCTGTACTGCGAATCCTACCTTCATTCTTTTCTCCTTCATTCTGAATTTATTCAATCATGGTCGATAATAGCCATAAACCATTAATGCCGGGGATGTCGATATCCATCCTTTCTGCGTTTAAGCAATTTTTTTGCCTAACATCATCATAAACCGGAAAATACTATACTTAATTAATGAAAGAAATATAAGCCCAGTCTGAAAGCGGTATGCCGATTGCATTAAAATGGCTTCTGAAATTACGCCAATTTGGGCAAGAAGCCCAGGCATCTAAGGCCTCTAATTGAAATTGGTAAAATTTAAGCCCGACTATTTATTGAATATGGAGATTCATCTGTATGCTAGTTAATGAAATATACGATTATACGCTCGGCTCAACTTCCGGACTCAAGGCTGCCGACATTCGGATCGGTCTCGGATACACAGCGGTGCTGCTTGAAGACGGCCGCTGCGGAGTGGCCTATACTCTTCATGAGCAGGAATATGAATCCTGCTGTGTGGTACCTGAGGCCGGTAAACTGACAGGGCGTGATGTTTCCGAATTAATATCCTGGATAAAAAAGCCGGATGAGACGGCCTGCGCCGTGGGATTGGCTGCGGTCAATGCAATTCTGCCTCCGCCCGATGAGGCTGTTGAATCAGATATTTCGGAACTTCTGCCGGTTTCTGAGGATGATTCCGTCGGAATGATCGGCTATTTCGGCCCTCTGGTAAAGCCGCTGAAAGAGCGCGTTCGGGCCATGCATATTTTTGAGCGCCGGTCGAAACCGGGATACGGGATACTTCCCGAATCTGCAGCCAAAGATATTCTTCCCGAATGCCAGGTCGTTGTTATGACGGCAACAGCCATATTAAACCATACAATGGACGGTCTCCTCGATCTCTGTAAGAATGCCCGGGAAATAGCAATCCTTGGTCCCTCGACTCCATTTATTCCGGAAGTTTTTTTGCGCCATGGCGTCACGATGCTGTCCGGAATCAAGGTTGAGGATACCGGCAGGATTCTACAAATTGTGAGTCAAGGCGGCGGTACGCGCCAATTCGGCCGTGCGGTACGAAAGCTGTCGCTGCGCATAAAAAAATAAATTTTCCAATTTCCATCCGCCAAACAATATTTCCTTGCAAAAAAGGAAAGCCGATCTTGCATAATGCAATATATGTGATATAATACCTTGCATTATGCAATTATATTGTTGGAGAAGGTAAGTGAAGAAAGAATTGGATGGAAGGGAAGAGACAATACTGGATTCGATCAACGAGGGCGTTTTTACGGTCGACCTCGATTGGCGGATTACGACCTTCAATCGCGCGGCGGAAAGAATCACCCATGTGAAACGCAAGGAAGCTCTGGGGCGGCAGTGCTGTGACGTTTTTCGAGCCAGCATCTGCGAGAATGCCTGCGTACTGAGACGCACCATGTCCAGCGGCAAGCCCGTACTGAATGCGACAGCCCATATCATCAACCAGAAGGGAGAGAGGATTCCTATCCGGATTTCCACGGCACTTATAAAAGACGAATCGGGGCGGCCTATTGGAGGTGTGGAGACATTTCAGGACCTGAGTCCTATCGAACAGCTTCAGAAGGAACTGAAATCCCGTTATACGTTCGAGGATATTGTCGGCCGCAGTGCTCCGATGATGAAGCTTTTTGAAATTCTGCCGCAGATTTCCGAGAGTTCCAGCACGGTGCTGATAGAAGGAGCGAGCGGTACGGGGAAAGAGCTTTTCGCCCGGGCGATTCACAGCCTGTCGCCACGCAAAAATAAACCCTTTATTGCCGTCAACTGCGCCGCATTGCCCGATACACTCCTGGAGAGCGAACTGTTCGGGCATAAGGCCGGCGCCTTTACCGATGCCCGGCGCGACAAACCCGGTCGTTTTAGTCTGGCAAACGGCGGGACGATATTCCTGGACGAAATCGGGGATATCTCGCCCGCCATGCAGGTACGGCTCCTCCGTGTGCTGCAGGAGCGGATGGTTGAACCTCTGGGATCTGTAGAACCGGTCAAAACCGATGTGCGGGTAGTGGCCGCGACGAACAGGGATCTGGGCCAGCTCGTGCGTGACGGCGTTTTCCGGGAGGATCTTTATTATCGTATCCGCGTTATCAGCCTGAAGCTGCCCGGGTTGAGCCAGCGCAGGGAGGATATTCCCCTTCTGGTGGATCACCTTGTCGCTAAATTCAACCGGCTTCAGGGAAAGGATATCGAAGGCGTATCCGAAGAGGTTATGGCCCAATTGATGGAATACGATTATCCGGGGAACGTCCGGGAACTGGAAAATATCCTCGAACAGGCCTTTGTATTGTGCCGGGGGCAACTGATTGAACTGCATCATCTGCCGGCTGAAATGCGACCCGTCGGGACAACCGGGTACAGCGGAGGCAGCCCGATGTCGCTGCAATCCATGGAAAAGCTGCTGATCGGCGAAGCGCTGCGGCGGCATAAAGGGAGCAGGTCCAAGGCCGCCCACCAGTTGGGAATCAATCCGAGCACCCTGTACCGGAAGCTGAAGTCCCTGAAGATGGAGCTTGCGGATTGAAGCGGGATCGCGAATTTACTACAGATTTAACACGGCGGTCAGGCTGTGTTGCGGAGGAGGAAAGCGTTGGAGGGGAAAACAGGGAAACCCATAAACATTCAGGTGATCGGTACAATACAAACACACTTTAAGGAAGCATCCGGAACTCCCATTCAGGCGGTTTACGGGCAGGGCTCTGAGGGGCGTGTGCTGGTGCACGAGCCTTTCGTTCCTGCACTCGATGACATTGAAGGTTTCGAGCGCCTGTGGCTGATCTACTGGATGGACAGGGTCGGACCGTTTCGACCGAAGATAATTCCTTATAGGGATAACACCGAACATGGCCTGTTTGCCACCCGATCGCCCACCAGGCCGAACCCGATCGGACTGTCCGTTGTTCGCCTTATCAGAAGGGAAGGATCCGTGCTCCATGTCGCCGATATCGATATTCTCGACGGAACCCAACTGCTCGACATTAAACCCTATATACCCGATTTTGACGCCCACCCGGTTTCCCGGGCCGGGTGGTTCGACAATCCCGGCGTGGACCGGCGCCGGGCGGACGAAAGATTTCATGGAAAGCCATAAGGGGCGAACCTTGTGTTCGCCCTCTGAAGAATACAGTCGGCGATACGTGGTCGGCGATTATACTCATCCAAAACTTAATGGTGTTATTCTCATTTCAGAAACCGAAAAAAGTGAGGAGATCGGTATGGCGATGACTTTGAAGGAACTGGAAAATGAGGTGAAGGCCCTTAAGAAACAGGTGGCGGAGAATGCCCGGGCGAAAGACTGCCTGGAGATATGGAAACTGCAGTCTCTCTATTCTCATCTGTATCACATCGGCAGAAATTCTGAGGTCCCGTCGCTGTTCGCGCAGAAAACACCCGGGGTTGTCATGGAGATAGAAGACAGTGGCGTCTATGAGGGCTTGGAGAGCGTCACCTATTTCTGGAATGAAGTGTTTAATGTCGACAGAATGCAGCGAACCCCGGGATTCCTTGCAATACATATGACCGTGAATCCGGTGATTGAAATCAACAGGAAGGGCACCCGGGCGAAGGGACTCTGGCACTCTCACGGGGTTTGTTCTTTCGAAGCCGGCGGAGTCATGAAGCAGTTTAATTGCCTGGGCAAGTACGATATTGAATATGTGAAAGAAGACGGGCAGTGGAAATTTCTTAAGTTCGCCTATCGACTGACTTACATGTGCCCCTATGAAAAGGGCTGGATGGAGGAGCCGGTTGCGGCCAGCATCGCGGGAAATCCCCTGAACAGGCCCGACAAACCCACGACCTGGCACATGCCGTACAGCCGGTACCGCATCAACGTGTTCCAGCCGCCGCCGCCGGAGCCCTATAAGGATTAATCCGCTCAACTCTGTGTCGCCGCCTTTAGTTCCAACTAAACCCACGGCCTCTGGCCGTACGACCCTGGAAGGCTCAGCCGTTCCGGCGAACGTTGATGGTAAGAGCTCATCGGGGGTCGGGGTCGGAATCGGGTTCGCTATCGACATCGGGAATCTGCATATACGTTTGAAAAAATAGATTCTCTACTTTGCGATCGAT
>JAFGTD010000231.1 GCA_016934295.1 Acidobacteriota bacterium | reverse complement strand
TTCGGATTTCCATAGATGCGTCATTTCCATCAGGATGGTATTTTCAGTTACACTTTTGTACCCACAGATTTACCGGAAGACCCAAAATTACTTTACATCATTTTATATGATAAAATTCTAAATAATTGTAATAAAAAGATTTATGGTTAATTCTATATTGTAAAGAAATCCAACAGTAGTTCTGTTTGCATAGCAGGATTGTTTTTCAAAGGCAGTGTATGAATAGATTTGATTGTCAGGGAGAGAGAAGGGCAAACATCGTTTTCTTTGATTCCATTGCGGGGCCGGAATGGATCCGGATCCCCGAACAATGGAATCCAAGGAAAACGAAACCTTAAAAACTGTACTTAAGTCCGGCGCGCAGGCCGATACCGAGGGCGTCCGCCCCGGAGCCGTGAATGCGGTAATTGCGGTCCAGAATATTAAGCAGGCCGAAATTCGCCTTCCACTGTTCCGACAGGCGCATTCCGCTCATCAGGTTGAGGGTGAACCATCCCGGCGTCGTTAAATACAGGGGTACGCGGCTGGAGTCTCCCATTACGGTTATTCCGTTGATCGTCTCCCCGACGGGGAGGACCCGGTCGAGAACCTCCGTGACGGATTCGCCGGTGGGAGTAAAAATATCGTCGTCGTTGCCGATCTCCCCGTCCAGTCCCGGGGCCATGTAGGGAGTGACGATTGCCGAATGGAGGAAAGACCGGATGTCGGATCTCCGGCGTGAAGCCCCGATCCGTTCGTCGTCAATGTCTCCTCCGCTCAGGCGCTCCTGCTTCCCCGTTGCGACAGCCTGCAGCTCCATCCAGGGCATCCTGCCTCCGCCGGCATAACGGATGCTTAAAAGCAGCTGTTGAGGCGGCAGCCTGCGGGCAGGGCGGTTCGGATTCAGTTCCCGGCCGATAATGTAGTCGTAGCTGCCCCCTACGCTCCATTTCATGCCGATTCCGATTCTCCCCGTTGCCTCTATGCCGTAGTACCGGCTTCTTCCCTCGTTTACAAACGCTTTTACCGCGCGGTAATCGCTCAGGGGTGCGACGGTGACGACTCCGGCCTCTTCCTGTTCGGGAGTCGGCGGGATGACTTCGACGGGTATTCCCTCCAGCATTGCCGGTATGTTATCGGACGGGAACAGGAGGGTGCGCCGTACTATGGGATCGTACATTTCGGAATCGAAAAAGTGGATTCTGCCGTAAGTTTCCCGGCCGCCGTATCTCAAGCCCAGCTCGTAACTGTAAAGGGTTTCGGATTTTAAATCTTCAATTAGTCCCCCGGACGGCAATGCGTCGTCGCTTGAACTTCCCGATCGCAGTGCACCGTACTCCGCCGCACTGGATGCGGGAATTTCATATCCGGTTCCGGAATATCCTACGGCGCCGATGTCGTTCATGTTCGGCGCCCGGAATCCGCGCCGGACAATTGCGGACAGAACGAAATCGGGTGTAATGTTCCAGGAAACGCCGGTATGGAATGTGAGGTCGTGAAAGGTCCGTCCGGAGTCGATCACGCCCAGGCTTTCACCTTCGCCGGTTATATTGCGGTCGGCGAAGGTATTTGCAAAAACCGTGGTCAGGCGTCCACCCAGGTTTATCCGCAGCTTTTCTTTGACGATCTGGCTGGTCTGCTCGCCGAAGATTGAAAAGGTCGTATAGCGGGATCCGTTGGGGTAAAGGGCCCGCTCCTGGGATGTAATTTCGGAAACAGGATCCGTTACGTAACGATAGGAATCGATATGCTCCCGGTACAATTCTCCGCCGAAAGCCAGGACATGGCGGTTTTTGATGTGGGATGTCGCCTGCACGGTCCAGCCGAACGCATCGACGCGGTTCCGGTCGTTTTCAATGGAACTGGTGAATTTTGTGCTTTGCCTGATGGAATCGTCCCTTTGAGAATTTACGGAAAAAGTGCTGCTCAGGGATTCGAGAAGACCCATGCCGAGTTTTTCATACCGCAGGTAGAAAAAATTCAGGCGCTGGGGTTCGAATTTGGCCTGCAGCCGGCCCCTGCCTCCCAGCAGTTCCCTGTAGGAGCGTTCATTGCCGACCGATCCGTGCTGATACCATGCGGTCAGGCTCTGGTTTTTCGGCAGAAACAGGGTCAGCCGGGAATGGAAGCCTGCTTGGGAATAAGCCGTATCCTGGAGGCGATCTCCCAGCAGATTGCGGACTTCCTGGAAAGAGAGACCGGTATATCGACGGAAAACATTCCGGGAATCGAAGCCGTCTCCGGCGCGAAGGTCGTTATGCATACGACGCGACCCTCCGATCAACCAGTAATGCCGTTTTCCGGAGCGGGAAATCTGCGCGGCGGCTCCGCCCCCGAGGTCCGCGCTGTTAAAATTGATTTCCCCCTCGCCGTGAAACGAGGAGTCCGGATTTTTGGTAGTGGGGTACAGTTGCCGCGTGACCACCTGAATGGTTCCTCCGAGGGAGTCGCTGCCGAAGGTGGATCCTGAGGGCCCTAGAACCGTTTCCAATCGGTCTATCTGATTTGTTTCGATTAAACCCATATACTGATTGGGGCCGGATCGGAATGTCGAAGTGTTGAATCGGATTCCGTCAATCAGGATGAGTGTCTGGTAGCCCGTAAGGCCGCGCAGGAACGGCGATACCTGTCCCGGCGTGGTTTCCTGCAGCATAAGTCCGGGCATATTCTGAAGCACGTCGCGGATATCCGGGCCCGGTTTGACATAAAGCTGCGCGCGATCCCATGCGCTGACGAAATTCGCCGAATCGGAAATGTTTTCCACAGCGCCCCGCTTGGTGGTAACGGTAATATCGGTGCTGTTGACGGCAACATTGAGCGTTACTTTAAGCGGAGTGGTGATGGAATTGGACAAATCCACGCTGATTGTGCGCGTCTGGAAGTTATTCGCCGCAATGCGTACGGAATAAGAGCCTTCCGGAAGTGGTGGGAGCGTAAATTCTCCCCTCAGGCCGCTGTATGTTTTTTCCAGCATTGTCTGGCGAAGACTGAACAGGGTAATTTCCGCGTCGGGGATGGCGGCTCCCGATGGATCCAGTATAGCCCCATTGAGTGATGTTTTGGCGGCTACAGCCGCGATTGCCGTATTACCGACAACAAAAAATAATATTAAGAAGATAAACTGCCTTATATAAGGATTCATTAAGTGTCCTCCATAAATGCTTGCATCCATTAATCTTTATCGAGGCTATTCGCATTTACAGGAGTTTTAAAAAAGCAAACCTTATGCCAAACGGGAATCCACATCATAAGTCTATTTTTTGTAATGGCTTATGGGGGTTGCCTCATGGGGGCCTGAATTGGGGTATGAATTTTTACTATTTATTGTAAAGGAATTTGACGAATGAATATGAATCTGTTTTTCATAATACTGGCAATATTTTGTATCTAAATATTTTGTACAATTCTTACTCTAAAAGTAGTATGTAAAAGATTCCGACACTCTATTGAGTGTCGGATGCCGGCACTGCCTCCGGCAACGCCGGACCGCGTCCGGCTAAGCGCAGCCGGATTGAATATCCTGTGACTCCGGGTGAGTTTTCGGTATCGGAGTCGGTTTTAAAAGCTCGATCCCGATCCCGATACCGACCCCGACGCAGATGGATTCGCGGCCCAGTTTTTCGCTTCGAAAAGAGTCACAGGCCGGGGGCGATAAATTCCGCACGAATCATGCGGGGAGCCGGTGCAATCCGGTCTGGAACTTGGTCGGGATGGGGCCGCCTTCCATACTGAAATTGTGCTATTCTGATACTGAAAAGGAGACCGATGATCGGATAGAATTATTCACCTGTCGCGTGCGCTCCTATAATATCCTAGGGTTGTTTTTATGCATGAACTTGGCGTTGCCCGGAATATCCTGGAGATAGTGCAGCAATCCGTTCCGGAAGATCGATTTGCGTCCGTGAAATGGATCCGGATCCGAATCGGCCGGTTGTCCGGGGTTGTGCCGGATTCCCTTGAATTCTGTTTCAGCGCACTTTTAAGTGAAACAAAAATGCAGCAGGCCGGTCTGATAATGGAAAATGAACCCATAGTCTCCCTGTGCAAAGACTGCGGACATCAATTTACCGTGGAGGATTTTGCCTTTACCTGCCCATCCTGCAACAGCGCCAACCTCGAGCTGCTCTCCGGGCGGGAACTGGAGATAGTGGACATCGAGCTGGCGGACGATTAAACCTAAATTCCGAAACGGGATTGAGACTGGAGCGAGGTCCTATGAGCGTCATAACCATCGAACGGAAAGTGCTGGAAAAAAACGATCAGATCGCCGACAGGAATCGACGGGTATTCGCCGAACGCGGGATCTTTGCCTTGAACCTCGTCAGCTCCCCGGGATCCGGTAAAACCAGCATCCTTGAAAAGACCTTCCAGGGCCTGAGGGGCGAAATGAAAACGGCCGTCATAGAAGGGGACGTGCAGACCGACCTGGATGCACAGCGTGTTACGCAATACGGTGTCCCCGTAGTTCAGATTGTTACGCTGGGAGGCTGTCACCTGGAGGCCAACCTGGTGCAGGATGCCCTGGCGAAACTGGATTTGACCGGGATTGAACTGCTGTTCATCGAAAATGTAGGGAACCTGGTATGCCCGTCGAATTACGATCTAGGGGAGGCCATGAAGGTGGTGGTGCTGAGTACGACCGAAGGGGACGACAAACCCCTCAAATATCCCGCCATGATTCGCAACTCCCGGATATTGCTGATCAACAAGATCGACCTGATCCCCTATGTATCGTGCGATCTGAACGCCCTCAGAAACAATGCCCTTCAGGTCAATCCCGATCTTAAAATATTCGAGATTTCCTGCGTTACGGGGGAAGGCATTTCCGATTGGTGCGACTGGTTGAGAAAGAAGGATTGTTCCGAACAGTGATTCTGAGGATGCAGGTTTCGATCCGTGGCGCGGTCCAGGGGGTCGGCTTCAGACCCTTCGTATACCGTCTTGCATCGAATATGAAACTGCCCGGCCGGGTGTTGAACTCCCCTCAAGGGGTTTTCATTGAAGTGGAAGGCCAAAGAGCGGACCTGGAGGCATTCCTGCTTCGACTTCAGCACGAGAAACCTGCGCCGGCTTCCATACAGAGCCTGGAGTTTTCTTTTCTGGATCCGGTCGGCTTCGCGGATTTTAAAATCCGAAGCAGCGATCCTCGAGGGGAGCGGAGTACGCTGATCCTTCCCGATATCGCCGTCTGTGCAGCATGCCTCGAGGAAATTTCGGATCCGGACAACCGGCGGTATCGCTACCCGTTTACCAACTGCACCCATTGCGGTCCAAGGTTTACGATCATTGAGTCCCTCCCCTACGACCGGCCGAATACATCGATGAAATCGTTCGAAATGTGTCCCGAATGCCTCAGGGAATATGAAGATCCCCTGGACCGGCGGTTCCATGCCCAGCCCAATGCATGCCCCGCCTGCGGGCCCGCCCTGGAATTATGGGATCCTTCCGGCTGTAGGCTGGCGGATAAGGAAGACGCGCTCCTGCAGGCCGCAGAAGCGATTCGAGAGGGGAAGATCGTTGCCGTAAAGGGCATCGGGGGATTTCATCTCATGGCCGATGCCGGTAGTGACCGGGCGGTTGCGGAGCTGCGGGGAAAAAAACACCGCGAGGAAAAGCCTTTCGCGTTAATGTACCCGTCACTCGAGAGGATCTCACTCGATTGCGAAGTTTCCAGGCTTGAAACGCGCCTGTTGACCTCTCCGGAGTCTCCGATCGTAATCCTTCGGCGCAATAATTCCGCATCATCGAATTCCATCGCTCCTTCCGTGGCACCGGGCAATCCCTGCCTGGGCGTCATGCTTCCCTATACGCCCCTGCACCATCTCCTGATGCGGGAACTCGGCATGCCTGTCGTTGCGACCAGCGGGAATATTTCGGACGAACCGATCTGTACGGATGAAGGGGAGGCGCTGACGCGTCTTTCTTCAATCGCCGATCTGTACCTTGTTCATGACCGGCCGATCGTACGGCACGTGGACGATTCCATTGTTCGGGTTATGATGGGGCGGGAACTTGTTCTGCGCCGCGCCCGTGGATACGCGCCCCTGCCGCTTCGTTACGGAAGTGTCGTGCCCGGAATCCTGGCTGTCGGGGCCCATTTGAAAAACACCTTCGCCGTATCCGTCGACGATAATATTTTCATCAGCCAGCACATCGGAGACCTGGAAAACAGGGAGGCTTCCGAAGCCTTTCGGAAAGGGATTGAAAGCTTCCGCAGCCTGTACCGTTTCGATCCCCGAAAAGTCGTGGCGGACATGCATCCGGATTATGTCTCCTCTAAATTTGCACGGGAATGCGGTACGCCTGCTTTCTCCGTGCAACACCATTATGCGCATGTGGCTGCATGCATGGCGGAAAACGAGCTGGATGGCACGGTACTGGGCGTTGCATGGGACGGCACCGGATTCGGTCCTGACGGCACGGTGTGGGGCGGGGAATTTCTACTCACCAATCGAAAATCCTTCGATCGCGTCGCCTCCTTCCGAACGTTCAGGCTGCCCGGAGGCGAGGCGGCGATCCGGGAGCCGAGACGCACGGCTCTCGGCGCTCTTTATGAGGTGATGGGCGAACGGGTATTCGAACGGCGGGATCTTCTCCCTGTTCAAGCTTTCGGTAAACCGGAGATCTCCGTAATGGCGCAAATGCTGCGCAAAGGGCTTCATTGTCCCTGGACTTCCAGCGCGGGACGTCTGTTTGACGCTGTGGCTTCGATTGCGGGATTGCGCCAGAAGATCCGGTTCGAAGGGCAGGCCGCCATGGATGTTGAATTCGCCATCGGGGCGCTGGAGACCGAAGAATCGTATCCATTTACCGTCATCGATCGGGCATCGGCCGATTCCTGCGACCGCGATAGCGAAAACAGCCCGGATCCGCGGTTTTCCGCCGGGATGATTGTAGACTGGGAGCCGGCGATCCGGGCCATCGTCGGGGACATTGGGAATGCCGTTTCTCCGGCGCAGGTTTCGATCAGGTTTCACAATACACTGGTGGAAGCCATCGTCGAAGTATCCAGGCGTGTGGGTGAAACGCGCGTTGTTTTGACCGGGGGCTGTTTTCAAAACAGGTATCTGCTGGAAAGGGCGGTGCGGAAGCTTGAGGCGGCAGGCTTGCGACCGTACTGGCACCAGAGGATCCCGCCCAATGACGGGGGCATTGCACCCGGCCAGATCGTCGCGGTCTCAAGGATGCTTAAACAAATGGATAACGAAAAGCCATGATTTATCCAAAGACCTAGCAACAAAGAAGCGACGGATTACGGTAGGGGCGAACCTTGTGTTCGCCCTTGTAACGATAAGCATAATTTATGGAAGAAGGGAAAAGGGCGAACACAAGGTTCGCCCCTACAGAAATAGCATTCATATTGTAAAAAGAGTAGCGCATTATATAGTTTGGGCATTTTATAAGAGAGAGGTTTTTTTATGTGTTTAGCTGTTCCCGGGAAGATATTGAACATCGAAGGAGACGATCCGTTGGCGCTCAGCGGCAGAGTGGATTTTGCAGGCATTGTGAAGCAGGTGAATCTGGCCTATGTGCCCGAAGCGAAAACGGGAGACTATGTCCTGGTTCATGCGGGGTTTGCCATCAGCGTCATTGATGATGAGCAGGCCGGCCTGGTTTTTGAATGCCTGAAAAAGATGGATGAGAATGATGAGCCTGCGGCGGGCGGTTAAAAATGAAATATGTTGACGAGTACCGCGACGCGGATACCGCCGGGGTGTTTGCTGAGGATATCCGGCGCATAACGACGAGTCCCTGGACCATTATGGAAGTGTGCGGCGGGCAGACCCATGCAATCGTCCGGTTTGGACTGGATTCGCTTCTTCCGCCTGAAATCACCCTGGTTCACGGTCCCGGTTGCCCGGTGTGCGTTACCGCAGTGGAGCTTATAGAGAAAGCGATCGAGATCGCATCGGTCCCGGAAGTGATATTCTGTTCTTTCGGAGATATGCTCCGGGTTCCGGGAATTTCAAAGGACCTTCTTTCCGTAAAGGCTTCGGGCGGAGACGTGCGGATTGTCTATTCGCCGCTCGACGCGCTCAGGCTGGCGTCGGAGAATCCGGATCGCGAGGTTGTTTTTTTTGCGGTTGGATTTGAAACCACGGCACCGGCAAATGCCATGGCGGTGCTGCAGGCGCGTCAAAAGGGAATTGCAAACTTCACCCTGCTGGTTTCGCACGTGCTGGTGCCCCCGGCCATGGAGGCGGTTCTTTCGGCACAGGAAAACCGGGTGCAGGGATTCCTTGCCGCGGGGCATGTCTGCGCCATTATGGGTTACGAGGAATACGAGCCTGTCGCCCGGAAATACCGGGTGCCGATTGTAGTTACCGGATTCGAGCCCGTGGATATTCTCCAGGGCATCC
>JAFGTD010000230.1 GCA_016934295.1 Acidobacteriota bacterium | reverse complement strand
TTCCATGCGCGCAATGTCGAGATCTTCAATTCTCATTGCATTCCTCCCGGTCCGATTCTGAATTCCGCCATGCTTCATTTCGCCGCCGGGCCGTCAGGACAATTCCGGCTGTCCTTCCGGAGCCGATGCGCGGCAGACATGCCGTTGATTCCTCATGCCCTTTTGTCGTTGCGGATACCCATGCACAAGGTGCGTTTTTTTATGAAAACCGATTATCCGGCAAGGTCCGCCGCTCGACCATGCAGTGAAAGGGTCTTGTGGTATGATGTATCTCAAAAGTTTTCATGTCAAACCACCGCTTTCGGTTTTTGCCGGCAACGGCCTTTTTTACATCCCGACCCCCCGGTCGGATCCGGGTCCGCCTGCCGGAAAGCAAGAGGCATACGGTGGGCGGGATCGAACCGGAGGAAAAAAAGCGAAATTTCTCCGAAGCCGTTCCGGAGTCATGCCGCGTGGAGGGCTTATCCTTGAAAACCATTATCACCGCAACCATGAATCCGGCCATCGACAAGAGTTCAAGCGTGCCGTATGTAACGGCGGAACGGAAACGGCACTTGATAGAGTCAAAGAAGGTTCCGGTCTTTCTCAAACGATCGGTGATCTTCGGAACGAGGTCGGTTTTGAGTAAAAAAACCAAAAGACGATCCAGTGCTAAATCACAAAGAGATTCCATATTGAAAATATAAAAGCCGCCAATCCCAAACTGGTGCCGACCCAAAAAGCCGGGCGGCACAGTTCGCCGTTAACCCTTCAGAGTACTGTTCAATAATAGCGCGTTAAGAGTTTTTAATGCCTGTTCAATTGGCAGGGCGGTAATATTGTCAAAGTATAATGGTGTGCTTCCGCCATAAAACAGATAGCATTTTGCCACAGGGTAATCTTTTTTAAACTCCTTTAACCCTCTAAGAGTCTTCGGATGGACATGGGGTGAATTTTTTACTTCGATCGCTATGAGCCCCTTTGGGCCATATAGAATAAAATCAACTTCAAGCCCGTTTTTTGTTCTCCAGAAATATATTTGATAGTCACATTCCAGATAATGATTAATGGCGCGAAGTTCCTGAAAAACAAGGGTTTCCATTGCCGGTCCATTAATTTCGGCATACGAGTCCAGGGGACCGGTAGGTCGTATTGCGCGATAAACTCCTGCATCAAAAAAATAAAATTTCTGATGTGAAATCATTTTCCTTTTTGCTTTTCGTGTAAAAACAGAGACGCGAGTCCCGATCAGCAGATCCTCGATTATTGAAAAATAATTTTCAGCAAGTGACCTCTCTATACCGGTCTCTCTCGCGATTTCACTTACGTTGACAAGGGATGCCTGTGAAAAACTGGCTGTTTCCAAAAAACGGGAAAAATTACCTATATTTCTCGTTAATCCCTCCTGGAGCACCTCTTCCCGTATGTAGGTCTGCACATAGTCTTTCAGAAATTTTTGAGGGTCATGCTCTGTAAACCGCGCGGGGAGATTTCCCAGATAAAGGGATTTTGCAATATCCAGTTCATCTTCCTGTTCTATCGCAGTAATCGGATGCATGTGGTATGTCAGTGCTCTTCCCGCGAGCAGGTTTATACCTTTACTTCTTAACTTCCTTGCACTTGAACCGGTTAGTATGAAGATATGTTTCCGGGACTCTATAAGGTCATGAACTTCATTCAGTAATTCCGGAATACGCTGTATTTCATCAATAACAATCCAGCTATTGTAATCAGGAGGTATCATCCGCCGGATCTTCCCGGGATTAGCAGCAAGCATGTTATAGGACTCTGATTTAAGCAGGTTAAAAAACAACGCATCCGGTAGATTCTGTTTTAGCCATGTGGTTTTTCCGACGCCTCTGGGGCCAAAAAGAAAAAAACTTTTTTTTGTTTTTAACGGGATATTAAGAAGACGTTTAAACATTGATTTCTCCAATTAGTGGATAAGATACACAAAAAAATAGTAAAATTCAACATCGTAACCGCATAAAAGAAGGATATTTGAGTTTTAAACATTAATTACTCCTTCTTTTAAGGAAAATCTCGGGATCAGGCATCGACATTTCAAAAAATACGCAGATGATAAAGTTATTTTAAAAAACAGGTTAAAAGTTTCCCGGGCTGAGATAAATTTGTCCCAAAGCGATTTCGCTAAAATGGTTGGCGTGTCCCGAAATACCATCAGATCTATTGAAGTCGGACAGTTCAACCCAACAGAATCGCGATCGCCGGCACGGAACGTACGCTGGCCGCAACGGCCGACGGCGAGGTCGTGGCGGTTCCCGCCTTTACCGGCGGTCCCGAACAGCTGTGGCGCATCGACCAGTTGACGGACGGCACCTATCGCATCATGCCAAAGTCGATGCCAAACTCCAACGAACCTATGGCCCTGACCGCGGCGGGACGGAGCACGCCGACGCTCTCAAGGTTCGATCCCAGGAGCGACAAGGCGCGCTGGACCTTCAGGAAGCCTTAAGGCTGTCTCCCCTCTGACGCGCTCAAAATCAGCAAGGTGGTCTATGAATCTGCCGCATGACAGGCATGGCGTCGCCCCTCGGCATCAATGGCTGAAGCGCGCCGAGAGAGTGATGTGAGACTCTTTGAATCCGTTGAGGACGACGACCAATTTCTGCGGTGATTCGGAGGTTTCATCTGCGGCTGCGTGCGGCTTCAGCATCAGGAATCGCCTTCGGTCCGGGTGGATGTCCAATTCCCCCACATTTCTATTGTGCATTTCGTGCGGCTTGCTATAATGTCGTCATTTAACGGCGAAAAATGACGACATGGACCGCAAAATGCTTAAAAGAATTCTTAAGCCGCCATCACAAAGTTTTTTTCTTCTTGGACCGCGAGGAACGGGAAAGAGCACCTGGCTGCGCGCCAACTTTCCCGATGCTTATACGATCGATTTATTATCGGAAGAGACATATCAGAATCTTCTGGCCGATCCCGGCCTTTTTGCCAATCTGCTGCGTACCGTCCAGCCCGGGGAATGGGTGATTGTCGACGAAGTGCAGCGAGCGCCGGGGATATTGAATGAAGTTCACAGGTTTATGGAAAATAAAAAGCTGAAGTTCGCGCTATGTGGATCCAGCGCGCGCAAGCTTAAAAGAGCCGGAGTAAATCTGCTTGCCGGCCGCGCATTGAATCGCTCCATGCATCCTTTTGTGCCGGAAGAACTGGACAGGCAGATGGATATCGAGGATGCCCTCAGGTATGGATTACTGCCCATCGTTTGGGACTCGATTGAAAAAGCAGAAACGCTGGCCGCCTACGCGCAGCTGTATCTGAAGGAAGAAGTTCAAGCCGAAGCCCTGGTCCGGAATCTTTCCGGATTTGCGCGCTTTCTGCCGATTGCCGCTCTATATCAAGGCCAAGCCGTAAACGTGACCAACATCGCCAGGGAAGCCGGCGTAGCCAGAACGACCGTTGCAGGGTATCTCGACATTCTTGAAGAAACGCTTCTCTGTTTCCGGCTTCCGGCGTATGAAGCCAAAATGAGGCTTCGGGAACGAAAGCTTCCTAAATGGTATTGGTGCGATCCCGGTCTGGTGCGGGCTATTAAAAAATCTACGGGAGTTTTATCGCCGGAAGAAGCAGGCCACCTCTTCGAGGGTCTGGTGGCGCAGTTGCTCCGCGCCTATGGAGATTATCGGCAACTTTTTAATGAGATGTTTTATTGGGCGCCTTCCGATAGCAGGGAAACTGAAGTGGATTTCCTTCTGATGCGGGACCGGGATATTGTCGCGGTAGAGGCAAAATCGGGCAGGGCATTTTCGGAAAAATGGTGCAAAGGCCTGCGAGCAATCGCGGGCATGAATGGATTAAAACGCAGGATTGTAGTTTATCCCCGCGGTCCCGTGCTGAGAACGGAGGACGGTATCGACGTTATGCCCTTCGATCGCTTCGCTTCTCAACTGGCCGCCGACAGCCTGTGAATTCCGCTCCCGGTAAAAGCGAAAGAAACAGGACATCGAAAAACTGATGAGGACGGCAGAACTCCTTCCTGTCACATCAGGGAACGGAACTCATAATCCGGATTCAGACAGCGCCTTTTCAAGCAAATCCTCAACTTTCAGGAGTCTTGCCCAACGGTGCACGTCATTCCAGGTCAAGCTGTCCCGTTTTCGTCTGTAAGACGCCCGGAATATCCCGCCACCGGCTGTCGGAGACTTCATTGCCCATCCGGAAAACCTCCAATTTGGAAAGGATAATATTCTCGGGGCTGGTCACGTAATTCGTCTTTTCGGATTCGGCGGTCGTTAATCGTCGAGCCGGGGAGCGCCGAAAATGGGGCTGCCGCCGAGGGAGGTGTAGAAGGCGCAGAGGACTATGACGGTAAATATTATTAGTGCAGCGTGGCCGTAACCGGCGTACCAGGTACTTCAAGGCCACAGGCTGACCCGGTTTCAGGTCGTCCGCCCGGTAGACTTCACCCATTCCGCCGCAGCCGAGCAATCCGATGACGCGGTAGCGGTCGTCCAGGATCTTACCCGGTGTGAATCCCCCGGCAGGGACGGAGTCGTCTGAATTCTCCGTAGGATATCCAGTTGATGAACTATATCCGGGAATTTCCGGATTGTATTTGAAATGCGGGTTAGTCGGAGGGAAAACCGTTTTGCTAAATACGGTTCGCTCCGATTGGCTGATCGGCAATTAGTTCGATTTTGGATGAGGCAACATTACACAAATAGTTTGATGAGTCAATGCGCAGGGAAGTGTAATTGTCGCCCATCAGTTTGTAGAAGGGAAAAGGGCGAACACAAGGTTCGCCCCTACATGCTCAATGAGAATTGGATGAAATAG
>JAFGTD010000229.1 GCA_016934295.1 Acidobacteriota bacterium | reverse complement strand
CGGCCTCCGGCGAAGCTGAAAGCGAAGCCGGATTAAACAATCTGTGACTCCGGGTAAGTTTTCGGGGGTCGGTTTCGGAGTCGGTATAGGAATCGGTTTTTAAAAGCTCGATTCCGACCCCGACGCCGATGTATTTCGGGCCAGCTTTTCGCTTCGGAAAGAGTCACAGGCCAGAAGTCAAAGGGGCGATTATATGCATGACTATTGTCATTTTCCTATAGAAAGCTATGCTTATAATAAGAACGTATTCAAAATATAAAATGAGGATTCTGAGTTGAAAAATACCGCGATTGCAGTTATCGGCGCAGGCAGCTGGGGAACCGCACTGGCGCAATCCCTGGCTGGTTTAAATCATGATGTACGCCTTTGGGCTTACGAAAAAGAAGTTGCGGACGACATTCTTGCAGCAAGGGAAAACAGGACATACCTTCCCGGCATAAAACTTTTGGAAGCAATTCGGCCGACGACAGACATGGCCGAGGCGATCGACGGCGTTCAATACGTCCTGACGGTTATGCCTTCCCACGTATGCCGCTCCCTTTACGAGAGGATGCTCCCTTTTCTTCAGCCGGAAATGATCCTGGTGAGTGCGACCAAGGGATTGGAAGAAAAAAGCCTGATGCGGATGAGCGAAGTGATTCAAAGCGTTGTGGAAAAGCGCTTTTCTCCAAGAATTGCTGTTCTGTCCGGCCCCAGCTTTGCACGGGAAGTAGCGCTCGGTTATCCTACTGCTGTCGTTGTCGCCTCCGAGGATCCCGAGGTCGCGGGAACCGCCCAGGAAAAATTCTCTTCCAGCGCCCTGTGTCTTTATACATCCGGGGACGTTGTAGGTGTAGAGCTCGGCGGCGCGGTTAAGAACGTCATCGCCATAGCCGCGGGGGTTATCGAAGGCCTTGGACTGGGCCGTAATCCAATGGCTGCTTTGATTACAAGAGGGCTGGCGGAAATTTCCCGGCTGGGCTGCGCCTGCGGCGCCCGGAATGAAACTCTTTCCGGACTGGCAGGTCTGGGGGACCTGGTTCTTACCTGCACCGGAAACCTCAGCAGAAATCTCAGTGTCGGGATCCAGCTCGGCAAGGGAAGAAATCTACAGGAAATAATGGGGTCTACCAATACAGTGGCCGAAGGTGTAAATACAACGGGGGCGACGGTAGAACTCGCCGGAGTCCGCAATGTTGAAATGCCGATAACACAACAGGTTTACCGCATACTGCAGAATGAAATTGCACCACGAAACGCGATCCGGGAACTCATGGATCGCTCTCTGAAAAACGAATAATGGAATAGTGCAGTCCAAATCGTGAATTTTCCGGATTCCGGTTGAGAAAGAGGGTTGTATAATCTTGCGTGTTTCAGCCGGAACGTTTATATTTTTCCTCTCATGCATCCGAAATTACTGACGACACCTTATTTTACGATTTACACATACGGGGCGATGCTGGCCCTGGCGTACCTGTCCGCTCTTTGGTGGCTG
Organism: Acidobacteriota bacterium; assembly: GCA_016934295.1. Taxonomy (GTDB): domain Bacteria; phylum Acidobacteriota; class UBA6911; order UBA6911; family UBA6911; genus UBA6911. The sequence goes on along the minus strand of JAFGTD010000229.1, from coordinate 10,735 downwards.
TTTCGCAGCGCTCGTCGCGAAGGAATAAATCGGGAACGGATATCCGGCCTGGGATTGTGGGTGATTATCGGAGCGATTGCCGGCGCCAAAGTTCTGATGATCCTTCGATCACTGCCCTATTATATGGACTACCCTTCGGAATTCTGGTCGCTCGGAACGCTGCAGAGCGGCGGCGATTTTTACGGCGGATTTATCGGGGCGCTGACCGCAACCGTCATTTTTTTTGCCAGACACAGAGATTTGCCGCGATGGAAGATTGCCGATCTTTGCGGGCCGGCGATTGCCCTGGGACAGGCGATAGGGCGTGTCGGGTGTCTTATGGCCGGTTGCTGCTACGGGTGCGAAACCGAACTGCCGTGGGGCGTGACATTTACAGATCCCGCAGCAGAAAAAATTGTCGGAACTCCGCTTGGAATAAGATTGCATCCGGTTCAGGCTTATGAATCTGTTTTATGCCTGCTGCTTTTCTGTGCGCTTGTTTGGCTGTCGCGCCGCAAACGCTTTGAAGGGCAGATCATTTTAGCCTATTCTCTGCTTTATGCCATTATACGTTTCTTCCTTGAATACGTTAGAGGCGATGTGGCTCGGGGTTTTCTTTTCGATGGACTGTTTTCCACGTCTCAGTTCGTGGCCTTGATTGTGATAGTAATCGGATTGCCGATTTTCATTTCACGGCTGAAGGCTTCCAGCGCCGTCAAGTAGTATCCGGCCGGTAAGCCGGGTAATCCGATTATCTTTAATTTTCAATCATCTTCAATCTTAATTCCTTAGGGAAAAGGAGGACGTATGAGCCGAAAAAAGATCGGAGTTCTGCTGGCCGGTTGCGGCGTAAAGGACGGAAGTGAAATCCATGAAGCTACACTGAGTTTATATTTTTTAAGCAAGCATGATGCGGAAATCGTATGCATGGCGCCCAATAAGACTCAGGCGGATGTTGTCAACCATGTGTCCGAAGAGGCGATGGGAGAAACGCGGAATGTCATGATTGAAGCCGCCCGCATCGCCCGTGGAGATATCCGCGATGTGGGTACGGTCACTGGGGATGAAATTGACGGAATTATTATTCCCGGAGGATTCGGCGCCGCCAAAAATCTTTGCACATTCGCCAGTGAAGGAGCGGACTGCAGTGCAGACGAGGATGTTTCAAATCTGCTGCAGGCTCTGTACGCGGCCCGTAAACCGATCGGAGCCCTGTGTATTGCACCGACGCTTCTGGCGCAAATTTTCGGCAAATCTCTGTCCGTTGAACTGACCATCGGTTCGGATCCCGAGACCGCCTCGGCCCTGGAAAAGATGGGAGCAAAGCATACGAACGCTAAAGTGGATGAGATAGTAGTGGACGGCAAAAACCGCATCGTCACCACGCCGTGTTACATGCTGGCTCAGAGTATCAAGGAAGTCGGCGACGGTGTCGAGAAACTCGTCGTTGAGATTTTAAAAATGGCGGATCGATAACGCAGATTATACGGCAGATCTTTTCCCGGTTCGGTTTGAAGAAATAGTCGCCGACGGATCCGTATGCGGGATGGCACTACGACGATGGCCGTTTAAATATGGGATTATCCAACAGTTCACCGATCGTTTTGTAGATACAATCCGCGGAACGCAGATGGTCTCGCTCGAGGGTGGATTCTATCGCGATACATTGCATCCCGGCCGATTTTGCCGCTTCAATTCCAAGAGGCGCGTTTTCAATAACGATACATTCTTCCGGTGTCAGCCCGAGACGTCGGGCGGCTGTTATGTAGGATTCCGGATCCGGTTTAGCCCGTTCAACTTCATCGCCTGTTAAAATGAAGTCAAAATGAGACCTTTGTTTACGGTCCAGGGCATGTTCCATATTCTGAATAGCGGAAGCGGTAACCAGGGCGACTTTGAATCCCCGCCGTTTCAATGTGTCGACGACTTCAAACGATTTCGGGAAATGGGATATTTTGACGATTTTACGGTAAAAGGCCCGTTTTTCTTCAATGAATTGATCCTGCCTGTCTTCAGGTATCAGGACTCCGGATTGCTGCATGAGAATTGGAAGAATTTCGCAGGATTTTCGTCCTTCGTGCAACAGGATGGTCTGTTTGCTGACGGAACCTTCATATTTTTCGAACATATGTTGCCAGGCCAGGTAGTGATAATGCAGCGTGTCGACAATCACTCCGTCCAGGTCAAATAATACACCACGAATCATATAGTTCTCTTATCGGGCGGGATTCAGGACTTTACGGGCTTCAACCAGTTCGCGCACATCGGGATCCGCTTCTTTCCAGTCTTGAAGAAACAGTTCCATTTCCTGACGGGCTTCTTCTTTGTTGTCTTGTCTGTCAAGGAGGCGGGACAGGTGAAAGCGCGCCAGCGCGTAATGCGAATTATAGGATAGCGCCTCCCGGTAGGATTCCTCGGCATCTTCCAACTGATTCAATGCCTCATATATCTGTCCGATGGCGTCAAAGAAGAAAGCGTAATCGTACGCGGTGCTCCAGTATCCCAGTTTTTCTTTAATAAATTCGAGATCCGCGATTTTTTCGTTTGCCTCCTTATTTTTGCCTTCACGCGCGAAAATTCGGGCCGAAAGGTGTAGCCAGAATTTAAAGGCCGGTTTGTAATTCTGGTTGTTAATGGCATTGATCTCAAGCATTTCGCTTAACTGTTTCAATGATTGCCGGGCAGCGGCAAGGTTGTCTCTCTCGAGCTCGATCAATCCGTTCATCCAGATTAATTCATCGCGCGGGGCGTCATTCTGAAAGGATCCTACAAGTTTTAATCCCTGCCTGCACATATCCTGCCCGGGTTGCAGGTCTCCTTCTCTATAGTACAAAAAAGCCAGGGCGGCGAAATATTGCGCTCTTTGTGACTTGTCCTCGGTAGATGAAAGTATCGACAGCAGTCTTTTCTCTGCTGCCCGGTTGCGCCCGCGCAACATGTCGATATATGCCTGGTTGCGGCTGGCGTAGTACATCTGCGGGTCGATTTCGATTGCCCTCAGCTTCATTTCTTCGGCTTTGGCGTAATTGCCCGCATGCATGTAAATGTCTCCCATACTGTCATACGCGTTGGCCGATCCGTCCAGTTCCAGATAGCTTGTGCAGGCTTCCAGCGCCCGGGTGTGGTCTCCCATCCAGGCATAACAATAGGCAAGATGGTTGTATGCCTTTTCATATTTATTGTTGAGGATCAGTGCGTCCCGGTACTTGATTATGGCGACTTCGGTATCCGCCGTATGAAAATAAGACTCCGCCAACTCGTATAGATATTCCTTTTTATATGGCTGGAGGTCGATCAGCTTTTGCAGATAAACTCTTTCATCAAAGGGCTTGCCGAAAACTCGGGCAAGCAGGGCTTCAACGCGCAACTGATCCACCTCGGTAAGAGATCCGGCTTCTTTGCGCGCTTCCAGTATTTCCGATTGTGCGGTATCCCACTGACTCTGGAATACGCGCACTTCCCCCAATATGCGATGGGCGTCGGCGAAATGGGGATCAATTTCCAGCGCCGCTTGAAGTTCCCGCTCCGATGTATTCATATCGAGCCGCTCCCACGCCTTGGTTCCATGGTAATAGTGGCGCAGCGCATCCCAACTGGAGGATAGGAGCTGGACCGCAGGCAGGTAATCCGGTTGCCTGCCGGTAATATGCTGTTCTGCAAGTTTGGAATCATAACGCTGCAGCAGGTCTTTGATTAACTCATCGATTCCTTTATTCAGAAATTCATCCACACCCCGGAGTTGTTTTTTTATTATTTCGTTTTCTCCCCTGATTTTATACGTCAGAATCAGCTCCAGCAGTCCGTAGGAGTCCTTTACTTCCGCTGAAACCAACATCGCCGGTTCGCGAACTTCTCTCTGCCAATTTACAAATTCCCTTAGTTTTGAAAGACCGTACGTCTGGGATTGCTCCTCATTCTTGCGATTCTTTTCAATTGTTATCAGATGATTGAATTCTTCACTGTCTACTACCGTTACTTCCGGGAATTGGGACAGGATCCTTTTAAGGACAAAACCGACCAACTGTGCATCAACGTTTCCGGACCCTCCTTCAAAATCCAGGAATTGAATACAGGGATAATAGTTGGACCTGCCAAGAGAAAATATCAAAGTGCCGGCAAGCAGCAGGACGACAACGGCTGCCGATGCCAGGACGGCTTTCGGCCTTCGCAAGGCACGTATAAACTTGACTTCTCGAAGTTTGTTTTTCCCGTTTGCCGGAGAAACCACTTTTACTTGTTGCAGGCTTTCAGGACGCCAGGAACGCTTTGTAGCGGCGGTCTGAATGCCGGGTATGGATCGATGAACTTCCATATCCCGTTTCAGCCGTTTCAGGTCGGCGCATAAATCGGCCGCTGTCTGATATCTTAGCTCCCGATCCTTTTCCATCAACCTGGAAACAAGGTCCTCCAGTTTAGGCGGAATCTCCTTATTCATTTGCATGGATGGAATGGGATTTTTTGTGAGAATTTCCTGGAAAAGAACCGGGGGATGTACCCCCTTGAAAGCTGCGGTGCCGGTCAATAGTTCATAGAGCAGCGTTCCCAGGGAAAATAGGTCCGTCCGTGTATCGAGTTCTTCCCCCAAAGCCTGTTCGGGCGACATATAGGGAAGTGTCCCTATCGTTACCTGAGGGGCGCTGATGTATTCGGATGTGATATCGCCAATTTTTATATCAGATTGGTCCGGTTTCGATTCGGGGAGATCCGGATTTGGGGATGCCCATTTGGCCAGGCCGAAATCCAGAATCTTGATGTGTCCCCTCTGTGTTACAAAAATATTGGGGGGTTTGATGTCCCGGTGAACGATTCCTTTCGAATGCGCCGCTTCAAGTGCATCCGCGATCTGCACGGCCATATGGATGACTTGCTCGACTGGAAGCGGCTTTCCCTTCATCATACTGCGCAGTGTTTTGCCTTCCAGGAGTTCCATGGCGATATAATGCCGGTCCTGATGTTCTCCGATTTCATAAATTGTACAGATATTGGGGTGATTCAATGAGGATGCCGCCCGTGCTTCGCGTTTAAATCTCTGGAGAGATGCAGGGTTGTCGGTCAGTTTTTCAGACAGAAGTTTCAGGGCTACTTCACGGCCAAGTTTGGTATCGCGAGCCCGGTATACTACCCCCATGCCGCCTGATCCAATCTCTTCCAGAATCTCATAATGTGCGATTGTTTCAATCGTCATTCGCTTTTCCTTTTCGAGGGCCCGTTTCCCACACAAGCGGTCTCTGTTTTCTGGACAGCATTTCCGTATTGCTCAGAGTATGGCGGTTACTTATATTCCTCGATAAAAGATCCAGGCATGAGGCGAAATTGAGATTTCATCCTCAAACCCTTACAGATCATGCGTATTATGCCCGCACCCGTTTACACTGCCGCACGGTGAAATCCTGTGGGAAAGGCGAGTCGGCGAGAGTATTTTACCGCAATCGGGCAAATTAAGGAGAGGAATCCTATAGAATAGTTACAAAACTGCTCGAACGTCGCTGTAATCTGTGTTTATATTATGAGCATTAATCCGGATACTTCGATGTCAGAATCAATTCATGACTGCAGGAGATCGGTATGAATTACTTGATGCTTGCAGCGATCGCATTTTTCTTCTGCCTCCTGGGTTTTTCCCTGCATGCGATTTTCTTTAATAAAAAGGAAAGGTTTCAAAGTCTTTCGTGGAGCAATAGGGCTTTGCGGGAAGATTTGAGGAAAAAAGAGACAGAAGCTCTCGACATACGCTCGGAAATGATTCGATTGAAAAAGCACATTGGTATGCTGGAAAATCAGATACGGCGGAGAAATGTAGAACTCAATGACCTGTATCATGGAACGTTGCGCAGACAAGAAAGAATTGCTCTACTCGAAAGAACGGTTGAGAAAATTTATACGGTCCAGCCGGAAATGAAAGAAACTTCCGGCATTTCAACGGTTCTAGACCCTGTTTCCAGTTCAGAAAATTTCCGCAATTTCGCCGATCCTATAGTTCCGAAGGAATATTACGCTCCGTTGAAGAGTAATGGCGAGCCGCCTGTCGGCGGAGAAGAACCGCTCTGGCGAAAAAAACTGAATACTATTCTGGCTGTCCTGAATGAAATAGAGAAATAAGATTTAATTTGCCGGGACCACGGCTTGCCCGCCCGCCTGTCATTTACTGCTAAAACGTTTTTTTCTCCCCCTTGCTCAGATCCAATACCTGAAATGTATTGAATATTCGTTGCAGGGGCGAACCTTGTGTTCGCCCTTTTGACGAAATGCCAGGACGTCTGGAGAAGGAAAGAGGGCGAACACAAGGTTCGCCCCTACCATAAAACCGCTGTTTATTACAATTCACTTGTATGTGTCCAAATGGAATGTTAAAAACATTCCATCGGGCGCCTAGCTCAGCTGGTAGAGCACTGCGATCACACCGCAGGGGTCACAGGTTCGAGTCCTGTGGCGCCCACCAGCCTTCGCTAATGCTTCGGCTGGCAAGCCATCTCGAGCAACCATCATAATTGCGAATTCAGGTCGATATCTTTAGTGAATGCAGGGATGGCAAAGCCTGTAGCCGGGCTCAAAGTTTCATCTTAAAATCAGAGTATCTTTAAAGAAAATATTCTCTGACACAATCAACTCAATAATTTAATTGAAAACCAATAGTTTCTTTTGTCCCCGTATTTATACATAAAGTCTTCTTTATCGGACACTTCCGCCCTGACGTTTCTATTTGCCGAAGAGTATTGATTTTAAAGGATGAAGCCCATAACGCCGATAATTTGAATGGGTTATTGTAATGTCAGATCAAATTAAAACGAGAACCGAAAGCAAAGAAAAGCAAGTTGGGTATTTCTGCCATCTAAAGGTGGATGAAAAACATATGGGGGGAATACTCATTACAAATCAGGTCGGCATCCCTCTGGAATTCAAATATACCGAACCTATAGTCGCGACAAAACTGCATAAAATACTCTACGGATCCGTTCTCGAAAAACACCTGCACGAGACGGTCATACGGGATCGGCTGGGCGCCGAAATAAGGGCGCTGCCCGATTACTTTATCGTTCCCTACGACGAAAAGGAGTTCCTCGGATCCGTAGAAGGCAGGGAAATGGTAGCGATTCAAAAATATAACATGCCCCCAGGAGAACTCTCCGGGCCGTTCAACAGAATACGGGAACGTGAAGCTGTGATTGAACTCGAAGAGGACTCGATATTGCTGCGTCTGGCCTTTTCGACATCGGATGAGACCATTCAACACAATATTGCGGCCTGGCTCCAGGAAATCTCCCTGACAATGAATCTGCTGGAGCCGATGGATCGGATAACATCCGCACTGAAAAGCATATGTGGAGAAGGCAAGAAGGGCTAGATTATTGGCTCAATAAAACAGGGCATTCTCCGGAGCCTACCCTTGAAGGGAAAGGAAAAGAGAAACTGCCGGGGAAGGTCCGCTTCTGGAATTTAAAAACAAGGGTGCAGGATTCCTCCCTTGATATTCATTTCCACATCGCCGGCCTTGACGACAGGCTGCCTGTATCGGTTGAGGTTAAAAGCGGTCTGGGTACAGTCGCCGGCGCATTAAATCTTCCGAACCGTTTCGACCCGGAAAATATAGATACTTCAACTTTAATCCATAAAGTTTATCTCATAGAAACGGTACCGGTGCTGCCGCTGGAATTTCCGGACGAGGAAAACGTTCAGGTGCATCAGTCGGTGTTGAACATTATCCCCTACTGCCGGCGATTTCGGACCAATCTCGGCCCGGTCCCGGTACGTATTCCTGCAACGGTTCAGTTGCGGCTGCCCAGAACTGCGGGACGCGGCGCACTGGTCCCGAAGCATCCGACGATAAAGTCTTTGATGCCGCAGGCTTACGATTTGCCGATTCGACGGAAGAGCATCGATATCGAAACGCTTCCGGATTCTGAAAAACTCGGTTATTTACAGGAGGCTGAACAAAAAAAGGGCCTTCCAGCGAATAAATGTGAACTGATTGCGGTTTTTCGCCATGTGCCGGTAGAAATGATTTCAAAATTACATTTCATCAATGATGAAAAATCGATTGTTTACAGCATTTCCGGCGGACTCAAGAGATCCCGCACCAGAATCTATGATTTGATGGTTATTCGCGATGGTTCAAAGGAAGTTCATCTTGTTCCGCATGGCACAAGGAACAGAATGGTCGGCCTCAATTAACCGAAGAGAGGATGGTATTTTTATTAATAAAAAAATTGGCGGGGGAACCGGTGCAGAAAACATTGCTGAATAGTACAAAAAATTATAATTTGGATGCAAGTATTCTTGCGGAAATGGACAGCACTGTTAGAAAAGATTCGATTCACGGAGAAGTTTCTGCGTATATTCCGACATTAACCTTTCTTTCAGGTCCATCCATCGGTAAAGAGATTCCTCTTCTCCATCGTGAGATCACACTGGGGCGCGGTAATGATTGCGATATAGTGATCGCGGATCCTGCTGTTTCCAGAAAGCATCTACAGATAAGCTGTCGAAAATTCGTAAAAAAATCAGTGCCCTCAAAACTTAAAGTAGTACTTAAGGATTTAGATAGTAAAAATGGAACATTAGTAAATTATTCATCGATTAAAAAAACTGTACTAAAGCCGGGAGATAAAATAATTCTGGGAAGGGTAATCTTAAAATACGAGCAAAGGGACCTGGCTGAACAACAATTCTTCGATGAGATTTATCGTCTTGCGACTCTGGACAACCTGACCTCGCTTAATAATAAAGCCACCATAACAAGAATTCTTAAGGAGGAGATCGCCGGCAGTGTCCGGGATCAACGCTGGGTTTCAGTCGTTTTAGTTGATATCGATAAATTTAAAAGTCTGAATGATATTCACGGTCATCTTAAGGGAGACCGGGTTCTGCAAACTGTTGCCGAGGTGATTCTTTCCACGGTCAGGCGGCGCGATAAAGTAGGCAGGTTCGGTGGGGATGAATTCCTCATAGTTCTACCGGAAACAGAGGATAACGGGGCCGTTAAAATAGCTGAACGGATTCGCCATCGCCTGGAATCCTCAGTGAATCAGGTTCTTGAGCTGACCGAAAAGGTTACGGCGAGCCTGGGAGTGGCTTCCAAGCGTGCTACAGTTGCGGATCCTGAACAGTTGCTTGAGCAAGCGGATGTTGCTCTTTACCGCTCCAAATCCCTTGGAAGAAATAGGGTGGAGCTGTGGAAGAATTCTTCAACTGAAAAGTCGTAACGGTATGTTGAGAAAGAAAATCGGAAGTTATTATCTTGTAGAGAAAATCGGTTCGGGGGGAATGTCCGATGTCTATCTGGCAATAGATCCCAAGACCCGCCAGAAGCGGGCATATAAAATCCTGAAAAAAAGGGTAACGAAATATCCGTCGGATTACACACGGTTTTTACGTGAAATTGAGATAATTGGAGGACTTTCTCACCCCGACATTATAAAAATTTATGACAATGGAGTCCTGGAGGACTGCTATTTCTATTCTATGGAATATATGTCCGGGGGAAACCTGTCGCAAAGCATGGGCCGGGAGAGGGTCGATTTCATACCTGCCGTGAAACTTTTTTTGCGCATTTGTTCCGCCATGGCACATGCCCACGATAAGGGAGTTATCCATAGAGACCTGAAACCTTCGAATATTCTACTTAGGAGCGCAGGGAATCCGGTGATTTCCGATTTCGGAATAGCGAAAACTATTGCGGTGGAGAAAAGCGCGCTGACACAGACCGGTGAAATCCTTGGAACCATCGCCTATCTTGCGCCGGAACAGCGCTACGATACGAAAAGAATCGATCAAAGGGCCGATGTATATGCTTTGGGCGCGATACTGTACGAGATGTTGATGGGATTTCCTCCATTAGGCAAATTCCCCTGGCCACGGGACGTGTTGCCCGAATTCCCTGAATCTCTTCAATCGATACTTGAAAAATGCCTTGCAATCAAGCCGGGTAGCAGGTTCGCAAATGCCGGTATATTGGAACGTGAACTGGAAAAGTGTAAAGAATTTGAAGAAATAGACAATAAAGCTGTGTCCGAACGACCATATATGAATGTTGCCGCCGATGAAACCAGGGATACCTGGCATGAAAAAACGGACAGGATCGAAACTTGGCTTAATATCATGAGAAGCGGAACAACGCGGGAAAGGCTCGCCGCCATTCGCGATATGGTCGATACAATCGAAGCGTCCGAAATTAAGGCAGTGTTAAAACTTTATTCCGGGGAAAACGACCGTGTGCGCTGGGGATTGATTCGCGTGCTGGGCGAATTAAAGATCACTTCGGCGACTCCATTAATTTTAAACGATATAAAAAGCCCATTTCATGCCGAGTGTGCGATAGAAGCCTTGGGTAAAATCGGAGCCTGCGAAGCATTCGACGAAATTCACAAATATATTGAGAAGCATCCTGAAAGTGCTCTCATTGCGCTGATTCCTTTAGCCCAAACCGGAAAGGAAAAGGCGATTCCGTATATTCGCCATTATTTGAATCATGAAATGTCCGTTTTAAGGCAGGCTTCAGTTCGTGCTCTGGCTTCTATTAAAACCGAAGAGTCCCTGAAGGCATTGAAGGAACATACTTCTATTGAGCGCGACGATAAGGTTCGCAGCAGCCTGTTGGAGGCAGTCTACACCATGGAATCCTCCCTGCTTCCACATCTGAATGTTCCCGATCCGAATCCTGTGATTATCCAAAAGGGCAGGTCGGCATAGAGCCTGAATTTCCTGGAACATATCGAAAATTAAAGGGAAGGCGGCTTCGCCGGGCACCAGGCTTCGCCCT
>JAFGTD010000228.1 GCA_016934295.1 Acidobacteriota bacterium | reverse complement strand
GGGAGGGCGAACGGCCCTGGAAGCCGCGCTTCAGGAAGAGAAAGAGCAACGTGCGGCCATGGAAACCTCCCTGAAGGAAGCGGAAGAAAGGCGAAGGCAACAGAACGAAATCTTAGACACCGAACGTGCCGGATGGGAACAGTCCCGTCAGGAGCTTGAGCAGAGGGTTCGCGAGGTGGAAGCGCAACGGGCTGCCGTGCAGGCCATTCTCCGGGAAACGGAAGAAAAACAGGCGGCGCTGGAGACCTTGCTGCAGGAAGCGGAAGAAAGCCGGAAGCAACAGGCTGAAGTATTCGATGCCGAGCGGTCGCGGTGGGAACAGTCCCGCCAGGAATGGGATGAGAAATTAAGGGAAGCAGGAGAGCAACACGCGGCAAACCTGCAGAGCACCGTACGGGATATGGAGGACCGCTATAACCGGATCTGCGAAGAAAATCAGGCAAAAGAATCGCAGCTTGAGGAAATCGGCCGGGAATTGCAGCAATTGAAGGAGGATATAGAAAATCTGCAATCGGCTTTATCCGAGGAAAAACTTCGCTATCAGAAAGTGTCTCAAATCTCTTCGGTCGGTGTCGTTATTACTACGCTTGAAGGACGGGTATTGGAATGCAACGATTCCGCCGCCCGCTTGTTCGGATATGCCGGGGCGGAAGATGCGCTGTCTCAAGCGGATGATGAAAGCAATTTCAGAATTTTTACGTATCAGGGGACTCTTGGAGAGCGCCTCCGGCGGGAAGGCAGACTGGAAAATATTGAATGGTCCTCCCTGAGCCTGGATGGCCGGTTGATTCGGCTCCGGGAAGATGCACTCCTGCTGGAGGATTCTGAGGGAGATAATCCCCGGATTGAACGGGTTCTTACCGATATTACCCAGGTTTACAGGCTCAGTGAAGAAATCCGTCGAATTCGCAAGGTGGAATCCACGGGGGATCTGCTCGCGGCTGCCGTGAAAAACCTTAAAAATATCTGTGAATCTCTGGCGGACAGCAGCAAGCTTTTAAAGGAAAATCCGGATGACGGCAATACCATACAGCAGGTTGCGGAAAAGCTTCTGAAAGACGCCGATCGGGGCGCGAAAAATGTACGCCAGTTTCTGTCAGTTTCAGCAAAAACCGACCGGGTGCCGGCGGTTGTCAATATGAATGAGATCCTGGCGGACAACGATCCCGTGTTGCGCAGCCTGGTAGGGGAAAACATCGATCTGCAGATCCATTCCTTGTCGGACAGGAGCCTGATTACAGCAGACCGTCAGGAAACCGTCCAGTTGATATCAAACCTTGTACTCAGTTCCATGAAAACCCTGCCCCTGGGCGGCACGGTTTCCATAGAAACTGAAAACATCGAAGTCGATGCCTCAACCTCGGAACACCCGGACAACCTACCGTCCGGTACCTTTGTGCTGGTGACGATCAGCGCGGATGGCTGTGATGTTCTTCCGGAAAGACGCATGTCTTATAATAAGTCTATAATGGATCGAATCGGCGGATGGATTTCTACAACCAACGATCCTCAGACCGGAAATGTCCACCGGCTATATTTCCCAAGGGTGGAATCCTTTGCCGGTAGAACGACCCTGGCTTCGGATGGGACGGGGACCGAATCTTCCGAATAACCCCGCGTTTATCGCCTTGCCGCAGAATAATGAATCCATAATGAGGGTGTCCTCCGACGAATTGCCGGGTTGAATCCCCTGATTAAGGGGAAGGAACTATGCGTCGGTGCCTGAACTGCTAAATAATTGAATAGATTAGTCTTGACAGGCGACCATAGGGGGAGTATCGTTTGCCCTCGTCATGAAGGAGGTGTGTGTAATTTGGCGGAAGTTATTCTGAATGAAGGAGAGTCGCTGGAAAGCGCTCTTCGACGTTTCAAACGCAAGGTTCAGCAGGAAGACATTATCAAGGATGTTAAAAAGCATTCCTTCTACCTCAAACCGGGCGAAAAGAAGCGGATAAAACAGGCCCTGGCCCGCAAGCGTCTGCGGAAAAAAATGCGCGGAGCCCGTTCGTAGAAGGCCTTCAAGGTTTAAGACAGTGGACCGGGATGATTATCCCCGGTCCACTTTCCATTTGCGGCCCGTGAATACAGAACTTACAGAGACTGTCAACTACATCCGCCCGCACTGCCGGCGGCCGCCCGCACTGGGCTTGATTCTGGGATCCGGTCTTGGTGCGTATGCGGATTCCTTCTCAGACAGTAAAGTCCTTCCTTTCAGCGATATTCCTCATTTTCCATATTCCACAGTCTCCGGTCATCCGGGCAACCTGGTAATAGGCTCCGTTGAGGGAGTGCCCTGTATCGCCCTTCAGGGACGCATCCATTTCTATGAAGGATATTCGATGCAGGAAATTACATTTCCTGTACGATTACTCGGGTGTCTTGGAATTCGTAGTCTGATAGTGACCAATGCTGCGGGCGGCCTGAATCCGGACTTTCGGCCGGGTGACCTGATGTTGATTGCCGATCATATTAATCTGATGGGATCCAATCCGTTGATCGGGCCCAATCCTGGGATTGGGCCCGATCTCGATGAACCGGGCCCCCGTTTTCCCGATATGAGCACTGCCTACGATGCCGGTATGCAAGATATTGCCCGGGATGTCGCCGGACGGCTTGGGATTCCGATTCGCCGGGGAGTTTACCTGGGCGTGACGGGCCCCAGCTATGAAACCCCGGCTGAAATTCGTATGTGTCGCACGCTGGGTGCCGATGCTGTCGGCATGTCCACTGTGCCCGAAGTCATTGTTGCCGCTCATATGGGAATCCCTGTTCTCGGAATATCCTGTATTGCAAATATGGCGGCAGGGATGGAATCCCGAAAGATCACGCATAGTGATGTTCTGAAGACCACAAAAGAGACGGAAGAGAAATTCCGTTTACTTCTTACCGGAATCATAAAAACAGTCGGCAGTTGTTAGTCGGCAGTCGGCAGTACACCTTTGTACGAGATACTCCAAGTTAAAAAAAGCAAGTGTGTTTTATTCATTTGTAATGGAAGTGTTTGGATATTAACTTGAGAAACAGTTTGTACTGCTGACTGCAGACTATCGACTGCCGACTGGATTATTATGCTTCGATTCAAGAGAGTTCTTTTGATGGTGATGGACAGTGTCGGTATAGGCGCATTGCCGGACGCCGCCGAGTACGGGGATGTCGGCACGAATACGCTCGGCCATGTTCTGTCTGGTGAAAAACCGGAGCTGCCCAATCTCCGGCGGTTGGGTCTGGGCAATATCCGGGCTGCAACCGGCATGACTCCGGTCGAAAAACCGGAAGGAGCCTTCGGTCGTGCCGCCACGGTTTCCCGGGGCAAGGACACGACTGTCGGGCATTGGGAAATCGCCGGTCTGATCACGGAACGGGCTTTCCCGACCTATCCGAACGGCTTTCCCGCCAGAATCCTGGAGCCTTTTAAAAAAGCAATCGGTCGTGATGCGCTTGGAAATATCGCTTCGTCCGGTACGGAGATCCTTCAGGAGTTGGGATCGGAGCATGTACGGACGGGAAAACCCATCGTTTATACCTCGGCGGATTCCGTATTCCAGGTTGCGGCTCATGAAGATGTCATACCGGTGGAGGAACTGTATCGAATTTGCACTGTTGCACGGGAAATTCTGGCCGGACCGGACCGGGTGAGCCGTGTCATCGCGCGGCCGTTTATCGGGACTCCCGGCAGTTTCAGCCGAACCGGTAATCGAAAGGATTTTTCCGTATCGCCACCTGAGGAGACACTGCTGGATCACCTGGAAGCATCCGGTCGGACAGTCGTCGGTATTGGAAAGATCGCTTCCATTTTCAACTATTCCGGGATAACGGAAAACCTGGAGTCCCATAATAATGCGGAGACGCTGGACCGGACGGTTCAAGCCCTGAAAGAATTTCCGGCTGGATTCATCTTTGCCAATCTCGGGGATTTCGATACGTTGTGGGGGCACCGAAGAGACACTGCCGGCTATGCGAAAGGTCTGGAGTATCTGGATTCGCGAATACCGGATCTGACAGAAGCCCTGCAACCGGACGATTGTTTGATTTTAACCGCGGACCACGGCTGTGATCCCACCGCCCATGGAACGGATCACACCCGCGAATATGTTCCTGTTCTTGTATACAGTAAAAAACCGCAAGGCGGCGTCGACCTGGGAACCCGAAGGACGCTGGCCGATATCGGCCGGACCGTGGCGGAGAATTTTGAATTGCAACTTTCTTCCGGTACTTCCTTCCTGGAAGAGCTCCAGTGATGTAATAACAAAAAAGGGCGAACACAAGGTTCGCCCCTACGGCAATCTTTAATCCACTTTCGTAATTCCTAATTCCTTCAGCTTGGCTTCGGTCGGCGTGCCGGTCTCATCCCAGCCCCGGGCGTTGTAGTACTCATCCAGCATTTCATCCAGATCGGCCTGGCTGATGCGCTGTCCCTTCGAAGCGCCGCCCTTGATTTCTTCTTTCATCAATCGGGGTGGGAACGTGTCATCCTTGCGGGTGAAGCCCTCACGGATATTGAACAGGCGGGCGATGTTGTTCACCCGTTCGCCGATCCGTTCGACTTCTTCCTCGGTAATGGCAATGCCGGTGGCTGCGGTGAAAAGATCCGCCGTATTCCGGCAGGCGATATCAGGGACGGCCATATCGAGTACAAATCCGCAGAGAGTCGCGCAATCGCATGTAACGCAGCGCACGTCCTGGTTCCACTTGGTCAATATCCCTTTCCCTTTTGTTGCGAAACGATCTATTTTCTCGGGGACGGGGATATCGAAGATTTCCTGGAACGCATAGCCGCGGCAATGATCTCCCCCGTTGTACGCCGTGGCGTAGTTCAGTCCGTGGGCCTTGGCGCCCCGAACGTCGTAGGCCGGCAGCTCCAGGCCCTTGATATTGATGGCGAATTCCTCCGTCCCCCGGCCGAAATATTCCGCGGCCTGTTTTGTGCCTTTCGCCAGAACGGCTCCCAGGCCCGTTTGATAGGCAATGCGGTGCAGCATTTCGATCATGGCCTTGTCGTTGCCGAATTTCAGTTCCAGGCCGTCCGTATCCTTGTCGGTGATGATGCCCTTTTCGTAAAGCTCCATGGCAAACCCGATCGTGACGCCGGCGGATACGGTGTCGATTCCGTATTCGTCGCACAAACGGTCCCCGGCGATAATGGCCGGAATGTAATCGATCCCGCAATTGCTTCCAAGGGCGTACACCGTTTCGAACTCCGGGCCTTCGGACAGGAATCCGGCGTAGGGGCCTTCCTTGGCCATTTTCACCTGAGAGCATCCCACCGAGCAGTTGGCGCAGAACGCCCGGTCGATAATATATTTATCCTGTTCGGCTCCGCCTAGTTTCGGAACCATGTCCCTCTGCCCGGTTTCAGACCAGTTCTTTATCGAGAGAATTCCCAGGCCCGTGGTTACATCGACAACCATAGGAGTGCCGGCCTTGGAAAATTCGGGATACAGCACCGGGCTGTTTTTCATGGCAGTAAGCATCACCTTCCGCTTTTCCTTGAACATGCCCGGATCGGCAATATTGATTTCGCCGGTTCCGCGGACGGCGATCGCCTTCAGGTTTTTTGAGCCCATGACGGCGCCCATTCCCTTTCTGCCCGCGGCCCTGCGTTCGTTGATAATACAGGCGATAGGGATGCGCTTTTCGCCGGCGGGGCCGATACAGGCGACCCGGTAGTTGTGGTCCCTGAGTTCGTCCTTGATAAAGAGCTGGGTATCCGTGGTCTGCATTCCCATGAGCTTCGAGGCGTTGCGGAACCGGACCTGGCCGTCGGCGATCGAAACATACGCAGGCTTTTCGGCGCGCCCTTCGACGATGACCATGTCGTATCCGGCCTTTTTCAATTCATCCGGGAAATGCCCGCCGCTGAAAGCGGCTGCGATCGAGTTTGTAAGGGGGGATTTGGAGGCCACGGCCATTCGGTTTGCGCAGGGAGCCCCGGTTGCGTTGAGCGGACCGACGGCGAAAATTAACGGGTTGCTTCCATCCAGCGAATCGGTGCCGGGCTTGAATTCTTCATACAGGTATTTGAATGCGAAGCCGACGCCTCCCATGTAATTCTTTGCCAGATCCAGGGAAACCTCTTCCTCGGTTGCCTTTTGGTTGGTTAAATCCAGCCGCAATATTTTTCCGGTAAAGCCGCCTTTATACATAGTGCATCCTCTCTTTTGGGAAATGCCTGGTCCCGGACCGGGTTATCCGCCCGCTACAATCAGAATTAAATAGAGATCGTCGTTCTCTTTAATCGGTGTCGTCATTTTTTCCCTGTAAGCGCTCTCCAGGTTGATGGAAACAAAAACTTTTTCCCGAGGTTTCCCGGCTTCATCGAAAAGTACAGGCGAAATCGAAGGGAATTGACGTATTAAGTCTTCCAGGCATTCCCGAACGGTTGTACCGTCGACTTCAATGATTTCCCTGTTGTCGGCATATTTCCGCAGGCTTGAATAAAGATGGACCTTAATGCTCATACACAATCCCTGAATCCATAGCGTAACACAGTATCGCTCAAACCGCGCCATTCTCCCGGAGGAGATGTATGTCCGGAAGATTCCGGTAATGCTGGTCATAATCCAGGCCGTAACCGACCACGAATTCATCGGGGATATCAAAGCCGATATAATCCAATTCCACATCGATTTCACGACGGGACGGTTTATTGAGCAACGCGACGACCTTCAACGAATTCGGCTCCCGGGCCTTCAGATTTTGCACCAGGTAATGCAGGGTACGGCCGGTATCGACGATATCCTCCACCAGCAGAACCTCTTTCCCCTCCAGGCCCCGGTCCGGGTCCTTCAGGATGCGGACCTCTCCGCTGCTTGCAGTGGAACTCCCGTAGCTGCAAACCGCCATAAAGTCATAGGACAGGTCCAGTAGGATGGAACGCACCAGGTCCGAATGAAAAATGCTGGCGCCTTTGAGTATTCCAACCAGCAGCGGGGATTTATGCTTATAATCTGAAGTGATTTGGGATCCAAGTTCGTGAACGCGTTTCTGAATAGTGGAAGAATCCAATAGAACCGGGCCTAACAATTTAGGGGAGAAACCACTTCCGTCTGTTTCCAAAACGTCCTCCGTGGTTGAAGTCTTTAATGAGCCAATGTATTTTAACTCCAGCGAAAGGAAAAGGGGAATGATTCGGTCCAGAAGGCAGTCGGTTGGAGTGGATGTCGGCGGCGTTGTTGTGGGAGGCGATGCGCCGATCGTGGTCCAGTCGATGACGAACACCAGCACGGAGGATATTGAGAGTACGGTCCGGCAGGTTGTGTCCTTGGCGAATGCCGGCTCGGAACTGGTGCGGATTACGGTCAATACCGATAAAGCGGCACAGGCGGTTGCAGAAATAGCGAAAAGGGCCGAAGATCAGGGCGTTCGCGTGCCGATCATCGGCGATTTCCACTATAACGGGCACCAGCTTCTCTCGAAGTACCCGGAATGCGCCCGGGCGCTGGCGAAATACAGGATAAATCCGGGGAATGTGGGCGTCGGCAAAAAGCATGATGAGAATTTCAGACAGATCATCGACATTGCGATTGATTACAAAAAACCGGTCCGCATCGGGGTGAACTGGGGATCCCTGGAGCAAGGCCTCGTCGGACGCCTGATGGACGCGAACAACAAACAGCCGCAGCCGAAAGCGGCCAGAGAAGTGATGATTGAGGCGATGCGCCGGAGTGCGCTCGAGTCGGCCCGGATGGCCGAGGATTACGGCCTGCCTCATAACGCCATCATTCTCAGCGCAAAGCTTTCCGGGGTTCAGGACCTGATTGAAATGTACCGAACTTTGGCCTACGGAAACGATTATCCGCTTCATCTGGGACTTACGGAGGCGGGGATGGGCGCCAAGGGAATTGTGGCATCCACGGCTGCACTTGCCGTGCTGCTGCAGGATGGTATCGGGGATACGATCCGGGTCTCCTTAACCCCGAGCCCGGGCGGAGACCGGAGTGAAGAGGTCCGGGTGGCGCAGCAGATCCTGCAGTCGCTGGAAATTCGGAAATTCCTGCCCCAGGTCTCCGCATGCCCCGGCTGCGGGCGAACAGCCTCTACCTTTTTCCAGGAAATGGCGGATCAGGTTCAGAACCATATCAAGGATTCCATGCCTGTTTGGAAAGAACGCTACCGGGGTATAGAAGATCTGACAGTAGCGGTAATGGGCTGTGTGGTCAACGGTCCCGGAGAGTCCAGGCATGCCAACCTGGGCATTTCGCTGCCCGGAACAGGGGAAGATCCAAGATCGCCGGTATATATCGATGGGCAACTGGCCACAATCCTGCAGGGACCGGACATAATTTCCCGATTCAAAGCGATATTGGACGAATATGTGTCGTCCCATTATTCCAGCAACGGATGAAATTCCGCAGTCCGATTCATGAATCGGACGCAGGACAATTTCTGCCACTGCCGGGAGATTTTTAGGGTATGCTTACTGTTTTGTAATAATTAAGGAACGGAAGTCAGGTATATGTTAAAGACGCACAACTGTGGCGAATTGAATTCGTCGGACGTCGGAAAGAACGTGAAACTTGCAGGATGGCTGCAGGTACGGAGGGATCATGGAGGATTGATCTTTCTGGATATAAGGGACCGATCCGGCCTGGCCCAGGTAACGGCGGACCCGAGCGTGGGCGAAGCGTTCTCGATCGCGGAAAAAGTCAGGACCGAGTATGTACTCCAGGTGGAAGGCAAGGTCCGGCCGAGGCCGGAAGGGACGGTCAATCCCAATCTGCCGAGCGGCGAGGTCGAAGTACTGGCCCGGACCATAACCATCCTCAATCCTTCGAAGACGGTTCCGATTCCGATTGACGACGAGGGGGATAAAACGGACGAAACCATTCGGTTAAAGTACCGATATCTCGATCTGCGGCGCCCCCGGCTGCAGAAAAACCTGATGCTGCGGCACAGGATCATCAAGTTCATGCGGGATTATCTCGATAAGGCCGGATTCATGGAAATCGAAACGCCGATGATGATCAAATCCACCCCGGAAGGGGCGCGGGATTACGTGGTTCCGAGCCGGGCACAGCCGGGCAAGTTCTATGCCCTGCCCCAGAGTCCGCAGCAGCTCAAACAGCTTCTGATGGTCGCCGGATACGAGAAGTATTTCCAGATTGCGCGCTGCATGCGGGATGAAGACCTGCGCGGCGACCGCCAGCCGGAATTCACCCAGCTGGACATCGAAATGTCTTTTGTCGAGAGGGAGGATGTGCTCGCGCTTGTGGAAGGCCTGATCACCGAATTGATCCCGGCCGTTACGCCGCATAAACGCATCATCAGTCCTTTCCCGGTCATGACGTATGGAGAAGCCATGGATCGCTTCGGGTCCGACAAACCCGACTTCCGGTTCGGTATGGAAATCACTGATTTGACGGACGCGGTCCGGGGTTCGGAACTGATACTTTTTTCCGACGCGATAACGGCGGGCGGTACCGTTAAGTGTATTGTGGCTCCAGGCTGCTCCCACTATTCCCGCAAGGACCTGGATATTCTCACGGAGCTGGTGCGGTCGGCCGGAGCCGGAAACCTGGCCACCCTGGCCTGGACACCGGAAGGGATGAAGGGAACGGCGGCAAAAAAGCTCAGCCAGGCGGAATTGGACAGGATCTCGACGATTACGCAAGCGAAAGAGGGAGATCTTGCATGCATCATCGCGGACCGCCCTGCGGCTGTCGCAAAGGGATTGAGTGCTCTGCGCCTGGAATTCCGCGACCGGCTGAAGCTGGTTCCCGAGGATCTTCTGGCCTTCGGGTGGATTGTGGACTTTCCCATGTTCGAGTGGGATGAAGACGAGAAACAGTGGATTTCCATGCATCACCCGTTCACCAGCCCCAGAGTCGAGCACCTGGATAAGCTGGAAAGCGATCCCGGCGCCGTAATGAGCGATGCCTATGATCTGGTGTGCAACGGGTTTGAGCTGGCCAGCGGCAGTATTCGTATTCACGACAGGGATGTGCAGGCAAAAATTTTCAAGAGTCTCGGGTATAATAACGAGGAAATTCAGCGAAGGTTCGGGCATATGCTGGACGCCTTCGAATACGGCGCTCCGCCGCACGGGGGCATCGCACCCGGTCTCGACCGTATGATTATGCTTTTGTGCGATGAGCCGAATATTCGCGAGGTGATCGCTTTTCCAAAGACGGCCAGCGGCAGCGATCTGATGTTCGACGCTCCGGCCGAGCTCGAACCGAAACACCTGCGCGAACTCCATATCAAGATTACGGATTAATAAGGGTTCCCCGTTTCCCGTTCCAGGTTTCCCGTTGAAATCCCGAGGAGTGAGAGAAAGGCAGATATAAGGAGGAAAGGATGGAAAAAGTAGCGATCATCGGTTGCGGCGCATACATGGACAGCGGCTACGGATGTCCGGGGGAATGGCGTTGCCTTAAAGCGGCGGCTTTGGGCGACCACAAATTTGACGAGGCTGCCCAGGTGGTTTCCTTCATCAAGTGTGAATGTCCCGGCAGGGCCCTGGTTCCCACGGTGGGTATGTCCATGAAAATTTCCGAGGTAAAACCGGACAAGATCTACCTCAGCACCTGCCTGGTAAACGCAAAGCCCGGATGCCCCTATTCCAGCGCAGAAGAAATGGCGAATATAATTTCGAAAAAATTCGGTATCGAGGTGGTCCAGGGCACGCATGACTACCATTGATCTGGAATGATGAATAAAATGGAACGCTTGAGTGCTGTCTTGGAAGGACGTCAACCGGATCGGCCGCCCGTTTCGTTCTGGTATCATTTCGCTGCCGGATGCGCGGCGGGTGAGGCGGCGGTGGATGCCCACGTCCGTCATATCGAGACGTACGATCTTGATTTCCTCAAGATCATGGACGACAACCGCTATCCCCGCATCGGGCTTCGGGACGGGGTGATTTCGAGCGTGGAAGACCTTGAGAAACTGTCCGTGCTTGAGGGGGACGAGGACCGGTTTGCCCTGCAGCTGGAGTTGATTGACGCGTTGGTGCGGCGTTACCGGGGCGAATTCCGCATGATCACGACCGTCTTCAATTCCTGGACCGTTCTACGGCAGATGACTTCACAGGAGTCCGGACAACACAAGCCGCCGGTGCTTGGACCCACCGGCGATCCCCGGGATGCCGTGCTTTCCGGATTTCTCCGAGAGGCGCCCGAAGCTCTATCCCTGGCGCTGGATACCATCACCCAATCCCTTGTAAAGTTCGTACGGAACTGCCTGGATGCGGGAGCCGACGGCATATTCTTTTCGGTACGGGACGATTGGGTGGATGCGCCCGGGAACGGCGAAGATACATACGACCGCATGGTCAAACCCGGCGATTTAAAAATTCTCGAAGCGGTTCAAAGCGGCACATTCAACATGCTTCACGTGTGCGGGCAGGCGATAGATTTTGAGAGATTCGGCCGCTATCCGGTTCATGCCGTGAATTGGGCGGATCGCTATGCCGGACCTTCGATCGCCTCGGTGGCCAATTGGATGAAGCCGGCGATATGCGCAGGCCTAGACAATCTGGGAACGATGGCGACCGGTTCGCCGGAAGATTGTGAGAAGGAAGCGGTCGATGCTTTGCAGCAGGCGGGCAATCGACCGATGGTTCTCGCTCCCGGGTGCACATTTGACCCTGCTACGGTTCCCCCGGAAAACCTGCATGCAATCCGCAGGTCCGTCGAGGGAAGCAGCAGAGATTAGCCTGCCTGTACAGGAATATCTTCTCCACAGAACTGCTTTTACCGGTAAATACACCGGGCGCTTATAGCCGCGCGTCTTTTAAAATCATACCCCCTTTGGGCGCCCCAAGATTTCGTACAATAACCGGGCACTTCACTTTTAAAAGAAAGAAAATCGGTCCCGGTTCATCCGAGAGACACTCCAGGTTTCCCTGACCTTTGCTGATGATAACGTCCGCGGTCCGGAATATCTCCATAAACTCCGGAGAACACCGGTCAAGAATGGTGCCGGGCGCGTCGCAGCCGGAAGACATAATCCGCGCGACCGAATCGAGGCCGCTTTTTCGGGCGTCTTCCAGGGTCGCATCATTGATAATGGGAATATCCCGGACGGCATAGATAGTGTCTTTTCCTATCGTTTCTATCAATATTCGATCCAGTACGGTTTCCCCTGCATTGTCTCCCAGGTAGAGTATCGTTCGGGCCTTTTCGATGCTTCGCCTGAAAGATTCGTAATGATTTATGGCCAGGGGCTTTTCCAGGGCGGCGGTCAATTCCTTTTCGAGGTCGAAATGCTGATGGGATCCGAAGTCAATCACGTTGCCCGCAATAGCAATGCCGGCGGCAGTCCGCAAAGGATCGATGGAGCTCTCAACCGCGGATTTCATTTTTTTATAATGACGGAGAGCTGTTTGAATGCTCTGTTCTTTAAGCTCCCTGAAAGGATCCGACACGCCCGTTATTTCCGTTATTGGACCATAAACCAATCTGGCTGTCTGGGGCGGGGGACTATCCAGTGGAATGTCCGGAATATGCGAAGCGACGGCATCCAGGATAAGCTTAATTTTCCTTTCATCATCCGTCGCTTCCCTGGCGGCGAAGAGAGCCTGTTTCAGAAAACAGGGTATGCATTCCAGATACGTTTTCATACTGCTGAATTACTCCTTCTCCTGACTGTCCTGCGAGTGCCGAACCGTCCTTTTCCCGGCGGCTATTACCGTGAATCCGGCATCGGGGAAATAGCCTTCCCTTGGATCCTCAAGCGTTTGCACGACTCCCGGTTTCTGAAAGAGTGTTGATAAAGTTCTTTCGATCGTATAACCCGCTTCGGACAGAAGCTGTTGGATTTCTTCATAACTGTAAAAGCGGGCGTACCTGTAGAAACGGTGTCCCTGCAGTTTCTTTGCCCGGTAATACCGGCCCCAGAGACTGTCTCTCAACACCAGTCCCAATACTAGTTTACCACCGGGTATCAGAATCCGGTTCGCTTCCCGCAATGCTTCCATCGGTGAATCGAGAAAGCACAGGGTGACAATCAGAAAAACAGCGCCCCAGGATTCTTCCTTAAATTGCGTTTGTTCTCCCCGGCCCAATAATGTTCGAATGCCTCTGTCCCGGGCAAGTTGAAGAAGTTTGCGCGAAGGGTCGATTCCCGTTTCTATGCCCAGGACTTCCGCAAAACGGCCGCTGCCGACGCCTATTTCAAGCCACGGTTTCGGAAGAGAAGCAAGAACGGGCTGCAATGCCTCCAGCTCGATCCTGAACAGGAGCTGTCCCTTTTCATCAAACCAGCTGTCGTATTCCACCGCAAGGTCGTCAAAGGGAGAGGGTATGAGTGGAGGTTTTGTCATTATGGAATACGTCAGGGAATCGCGTTCATTGCCGGCGGCATTTCCATCCCCGCCGGCATCCTCGGCCCCAGGGCTTCCCGGAACCCGGACCGGCCGGAAATCCCCGGCCGTAAAATCTTCTAAGCATGTCTTCAACAGAAATTGACCTGTCCGAGTCGCCGGGTGAATTCATTAAATGGTCATACTGCCATCGCTTACGATCGTCACTGAGTACGGCATAGGCTTCATTAATATCTTTGAATTTCGCCTCGGATTCCCGGATGCTTTCGGGATTGCGGTCCGGGTGATGCTGCAGGGCCAAACGGCGAAACCCCTTTCGAATTTCTTCCGTACTGGCATTTCTGCGGACGCCCAGAACTTCATAATAATCTTTAATCTGCATGCTCTATTCCGTGTTTTCTTTTTGTTCCAGGTAGTCTTCAATGGCGGCCTTCAAGGTATTGGCCGCCAGAAGGGCGCAATGCCGGCTTTCATCCGGCAGCCCTCCCAGAGCATCCAATACATCCTGCTGGCTGATTTTCTGTGCGTCCTCTAAGCGGGAACCCTTGGCGATCAATGTAACCATGCTGGCCGAAGCGAGAGAGGTGGTACAACCGTCGGTTGTGAAACCGGCATCAAGAATTCTGTCCCCTCCGATTTTCAACCAGATGGACATTGTGTCGCCACAGGGCCCGGTGACTCTGCCAAAACCGTCGGCATTGTCAATTTCACCCAGATTTTTCGGATTCATGCCCAGTTCAACAACCATCTCGGAATACACGGTCCGCATCTTCGCTTTTATGAGCTCTTCAAAATGTTCCCAGGATGAAGCCATGGTTTACCTCCCTTCCATAAGATGCCGGACTAAAACGCCGTATTTGTATTATCTGTTTTCCAGTTCTTCAATCCGACGCTGAATATCCGCAAGCTGCTTTGTCAGCCCCTGCGATTGACTTTTCAGCCATTGAAGCTCCTGTTCCGGGCTTTGTGGTTGTGCGGGTTCTGATGGTGCATTGGTGCCGGGCTGTCCCATGCCGCCGCCGCGGCCCATGCCGCCACCCTGTCCCATGCCGCTGCCTTTACCCATACCGCCGCCGCGGCCCATACCGCCGCCGCGGCCCATGCC
>JAFGTD010000227.1 GCA_016934295.1 Acidobacteriota bacterium | reverse complement strand
AGTTTACATACGCCGTATTGTCAGAAGTTGCAAGGAGCCTGGACGGTCGGAACCCGCAACAGATGGCATCTTATTCCGACTATCCATACCGGTGGCCGGTATGCGGCCGGGCCCGATTCCGGCCGACGTCAAAGTCATCATGATCGGGCACCAGCTCATCTACCATCTCCTGTATGAGTCGGAAGAGGATTTCAGGAAAATTTTCAAGGTCAAGGCCGACTTCGATTCGGAAATGCCCAGGGATTCGCAGGCTTTTCAGGACTATGCTTCATTTATCAGTACGCGGTGCAACGACGAGAGGCTTCTGCACTTCGACCCGTCCGGGGTTGCCCGGGTTGTCGAATACGGCTGCAGGCTCGTGGAGAACCAGCATAAGCTCTCGGCCCGCTTCAGCGACATTGCGGACATCGTGCGGGAGGCGAATTACTGGGCGCGCAAAGACGGCCGTAATTCCGTTTCCGATTCGCATGTGCAGCGCGCCGTCGAGGAGAAAACGTATCGTTCCAACCTGACGGAGGAACGCATAAGGGAACTGATCACTGAAGGGACCATTCTTGTAGACATTGCCGGCAGTGCCGTCGGACAGGTCAACGGGCTGGCCGTCGTCGATCTCGGGGACATCCGTTTCGGCAAGCCGTCCTGCATTACTGCGAAAACCTATATGGGCAGGGGCGGAGTCGTGGATATCGAGCGGGAAGCGAAGATGAGCGGCAAAATCTACGATAAAGGCGTGCTTATCCTGGGCGGCTACCTGGGGGCGAAGTACGCCCAGGATCATCCGCTGGCGCTGGCGGCCAGCCTTTGCTTCGAACAGTCCTACGAAGGGGTCGACGGCGACAGTGCATCTTCGACCGAACTTTACGCCCTGCTGTCAAGTTTGGCGGATGTGCCGATCCGGCAGGGAATCGCCGTTACGGGTTCGATCGACCAGAACGGACGGATCCAGCCCATCGGCGGAGTGAACCACAAGATTGAGGGCTTTTTCGATTTGTGCAAGGCGCTGGGATTGACGGGGGACCAGGGTGTCATGATTCCGGTTCAAAACGTGAAAAACCTCATGCTCCGCAGGGATGTCGTGGATGCCGTCTCCGCCGGCCGGTTCCACATCCATGCGATTGAAACGATCGATCAGGGAATTGAAATTCTTACGGGTCTTCCTGCCGGAGAGCGCAAAAACGGATCCTATCCCGGGGACTCGATCAACTACAGGGTGGAACAGTGCCTTCGGCGATTTGCCGACGGCCTGCGGAAATTCGGCCACGAGGAGAAGATATCATCAGACCGGGACCGTTGACCGGGTGATTTGCCCGATTTGATTCGCTTTTCACCTTCTATTTCATGCCCAGTTTCTCTCCCCTCTCCAGCAGGGCAATCGACTCCCTGATGCGCCGTTCCTTTGTTTCCTGCCGCTTCGCCACCGCAATCCAGCCGACGAACTGCCTGCGGTATGAAGGCGCCAGCCGGTCGAAGAATCTCCTAGCTGCACCGTTTTTTGCCAGCGCAGCTTCAAACTCCCTTGGAATTTCCATGGATACCGGCGGCCGATCCGGTTTGTCCCATAGTCCGGATGCCCTGGCCTGCCTGACCTTCGCCATGCCGTTTTCCGTCATCAGGCCCTGCTGAATGAGTTTTTCGACCCGCCTTTTATTCAACTGCGACCAGCGGCTTGCAGGCTTCCGTGGAGTGAATTTTCGCAGGTGGCTGTCCCCGTTGCGTTTCCTGATAATGCTGTCTATCCACCCGAAGCACAGGGCTTCCTCAACCGCGTCGTCATATTGAAGCGTCGGTACGCTTGAATGCTTCCTGTAGAACACCAGCCATATTCCGGCACTCCTGTCGTGGTTTTTCGCCAACCACCGCCGCCATTTATTTCGGGTTTCTACGTGTAGCTCTTCCATAGGATTATGCAACCAACTCCATAAATGCGTTATACCCGCGTAACGGGGAGTGGCCCCACAAGGACACGATCCGGTTCATGCGGTAGGACGGCCCGGGCGTCATCGCTTGCGGAGTGGTAGGCCTGATAATGCCATGCAAATACCCCAAGCGTATTCAGGGCAATCACGATCAACACAACGAGGACTACGGACCGCCGCGAGGAGTACTTGAGTGCAACCAGCGAAGCCACGAAGTAGTAAGCCGCTACGACCACCATCATGGTCGGCAGCGTGTCAACACTCCGCGGAAGCAGCAGTGTGAGTGTGAAGTACGGACCTTCCATCCAAATGGCGACACTGACATACCCGCTGACGAGCAACAAGGACGTCAGCACCACCAGTACGCCAGCTGCGGCCATTGCGACGATAGCGCGTGTTCCTGTCTTCATGTTCGATCCTCTTGCGGCGATCTGCGCAGTTATTCGTCAATGCTTCCCTCTGTGCGAGATGTTACCATCCGGCCGGCCAACGACCCAATTAACAGGCTGGCCTGAAACGCGGACAGCGTGAAAGGCCAGTCCGGGTTGAATTGCAGAGCGCCCTATCAACATCGCTTTCGGGTCGTATTCATACCACGATGTTCAGTCCCGCCACTCGTGTTACACCTTAGCTTTAGTACCTTTATTACCATCTGCACTATAGGCATGCCCGAAATCCCTTTCTAAATCCCCGATTCCGGCATAGAATACCCTCGAATTCGATTTTTGGGCAAATTCAAAGCCCGAAGTTTATATACGCCGTATTGTCAGAAGTTGCAAGGAGCCTGGACGGTCGGAACCCGCAACAGATGGCAGCTTATTCCGACTATCCATCGGTGAGGACGCCATCCCCTACCTCAAAATTGCCCTGAATCATCCCTGTAAAAAAGAAAGCGCCATTCGGGGCCTGGGGGCTACCGGCAGCCGGAGTGCCGTTCCGATACTGATCGGACTGCTTGAAAATTCCGAGAAAGAGGAACGGGTGCTTTTGCGGCAAAGCCTCGCCCAACTGACGCACCGGGTAGGAAATAAGTATCACTTGTTCTTTTCTTGGGATTACCACGTTTCAAACGAATTCGTTCAATGGCGGGACTGGTGGGCCGTGAACGGGAACACCGCGGAAATTTTCGATACGGACCACTGCATGGAACGGAAGCCTTTGTTCTGAAGTTTGCGGGTGCTAATGAAACTTTGATAGTAAATCCGGATTAAATATGCCTGTCAACCATTATTCATCAAATATCCTTTTACTTCTTTTCAGAAATTCGAGGGGCCCGTATTTCCCTGTCGCCCTGACGCAAAACGACACCGGATACGACACCTTTATCGTCTTTCACGAATTCATACGTTGCATCTGCCACCTTGAGGAAAAATATTGTCTCTGATTCCGGATAGATCGGA
Source organism: Acidobacteriota bacterium (assembly GCA_016934295.1). GTDB lineage: Bacteria > Acidobacteriota > UBA6911 > UBA6911 > UBA6911 > UBA6911. The sequence continues at coordinate 850 of JAFGTD010000227.1, read as the reverse complement.
AATTTTTGCTGGCCCTTAACCTGGGTATAAAGCCGTCCGTTCTCGAGAGTTACTATCAGGTTCATGTCGGGCCGCAGCATGTAGGTTCCCGCGTATTTCATCAGGATCGAAGGATTTACCGTGATTTCCCTATGCACCGAAGGGAGCGTGACCGAATCGCCATGCGCAAGCGCCGCCAACTGGTCCCCAATCCTTTGATAGGTGTTCCCGTTCAAATTCGCTAATACAATAACCGTTATCTCGCTGTCCGGGTAATATGCGAGATACGCATTGAATCCCTCGATTCCGCCGCCATGGCTGATCCGTGGTCGTCCTTGAATCGTGTTCAGGTGAAGACCAAAACCATACTCTTCTTTAAAGGGAGTCGTCATCCTATTCAACGATTCCGCCGAAAGCAGTTTCCCGCCGAAAAGGCCGAGTTCCCATCGAAGCAGGTCTTCGGTCGTGGAATATAGAGCGCCGGCCGAAAATGGAAGGCTCATATAAATGAATGGGGCGTGTTCCACACCTTTCAATCCCGGCGCATAGCCGTTTGCGCGTCGTGGAATGATGTCGCTATTGGAATCGTATCCGCTATCGTTCATGCCCAAAGGAGAGAAAATATTATCCTGTATAAATTCCTGGTAAGACCGGCCGCTGACCTTTTCAATCAGTAATCCAAGCAGGATGTATCCCGAGTTGCTGTACTTGAATTCCGATCCGGGAGCGAATTCGAGCGACTTGTCATGTATCTTTGCGATGTTTTGTGCGGGCGTGACCGCAAAGGGATGCAATTTCGCGGCCTCGGAAGGGTCGTTAATGGGTGGAAGTCCCGATGTGTGGGTCAGGATATGGAAAATTGTAATCGAGT
>JAFGTD010000226.1 GCA_016934295.1 Acidobacteriota bacterium | reverse complement strand
GTTCAGGCGTTTGAAGAAGCCCCCATGCTGCTGCAGATTTATCCCAGGGGCGCGGACGATGAAAACTACGTAACGTTCTATTTCACAGAGGCTAAGGCTACACTGTATTCCTTTGCCGATGCTCCGAAGGAACTGCCGCTGCTCTAATGCCCGGTCTCCTGGGGCGCCTCCGGCCTGGTCGAAAGCGGGCCGGATTAAATAAGCTGTGGCACCTGAGTCAGAGCAGTAAACGATGCTCCAGCCCCGGAGCGCTCAGCAACTAGCGAGGGGCGTCTTGTCCGGCGCAGCCCGGCCGAAGATTCGCTTCGGCTGGGGCGAAGCCGGAAAGCCCCTCGGAGGAATCCCCGAACTTTTGTCACGGTTCTTCGGTCCATGTTATCAACCAGGTGTCAAAGGTCGGGTTCCGGACTCCCGTTGGCAAAATACAATTAAGGTTCCGGGCTTTTTCAGTCGATTGGAAGCTACATGAACAGGCGAAACCGTTTAAGATTCAGTACCGATATGATTGCAACGATCAAGGGTGTCGACGACCCCGGAATTTCAATGAAAGGGCGGCTCCAGAACCTGTCGGCGCACGGTCTTAGCCTGATTATTCCCGGAGAACTCCCCACAGGCATTAAGGTCAACGTGGAGTGGGGAACATCCAATGTTCGGGGAATACTCGTATACTGCCAGCCTTACGGGAAAGAATATCGGGCCGGGCTGGAGGTCGAAGATTCCATCTACGATGCCACTCTTGTCCGCAGCGACGAAAAAAAACCGGAGGCTGCAGATCTCAAAATGCAGGGTGAATAGGCTCTCCCCAAATCCCCGGACGCTTATATATTAAGAGACAAAAAGCACACCGCAGAGGCTCGCAGAGATATCCATGAATAATCCGGGTTAATTGCACCCTGCGCCGATTACTGTGACTTTATAATCCGCAACGGGAATTTCGGTCCTATAATTAAAGAAAAATCTCTGCGGACTCTGCGTTAAGCTTTTTCAGAAGAACTTATTTAACTCAGCCCAAAATGGAATTGCCCTTCCGGGCTTGTTGTGACAAACTGCGGCTTGCACAATCCCGGTCGGCTTTTTATCGTGAGTGCAGAAATGCGGGTCAAGACTACAGACCGGTCTGCAATAGCCTCCCGGATAGCAACGCCGGGCCAGCAAATATAGCGAACGAGGCGCGCAGCCCTATAGTGATAAATGGAGCACCGTAGCCTCTACAGGAGAATATCTTGTGAAAAGATTATGCCTTCTCTGTTTTACCGCCTTTTGCCTTTTTTCATTGGGAGCATGTCAAACGGAAAGAAAGGCCCAGACTCTTATGAAACCTTCAACATTCGGTGCCCTCGCGGACGGCCGCGAAGTGCACGCCTACACACTTGAAAACAGTGCCGGAATGTCCGCTACTTTCATAGATTACGGCGCAACAATCACGTCTCTTTCCGTGCCCGACAGGGACGGCGTCAGTCGGGATGTGGTTCTAGGCTATGATTCCATTGACGGATACGTGAATGGATCGGCGTATTTCGGCGCCGTGGTGGGGCGCTACGGCAATCGCATCGGCAAAGGACGCTTCCTGCTCGACGGGAAGGAGTACCGGCTGACAATCAATAACGGGGAAAACCATCTCCACGGCGGCAATATCGGATTCAATAAGGTTTTATGGGATACGGCAATACTGGAGGATTCCGATACGCCGGCGGTACGATTCCAGTATGTCAGCCGGGATGGCGAGGAAGGGTATCCCGGAACGGTGACTTTAAAAGTCACCTATTCTTTGACCGATAAAAATGAGTTGCGCATCGACTATGAAGGAGTGACGGATAAAATTACCATTCTCAATCCGACGCAGCACTCATACTTCAATCTGTCCGGGAACTTTAACGAAAAAATTCTCGACCACAGGCTTATGATTGAGGCGGACAGTTTTACACCCGTGGATTCGGGGCTCATACCGACGGGAGAACTGCTGCCTGTCGAGGGAACCCCGCTCGATTTCCGGCAATCCCAACCGATCGGAGCGCGCATTGACGACCCTTTCGAGCAACTGGCTTTGGGGAAAGGGTACGATCACAACTGGGTGCTGCGAAATTATACGGGGCCGGGACAGGTTTTCAAGGCGGCCGAACTGTATGAGCCGGACAGCGGACGCCTGATGACCGTATACACGGACCAGCCCGGACTGCAGTTCTATTCCGGCAACTTCCTCGATGGAAGCGCAATCGGGAAAAACGGGATCGCCTACGGACTCAGGTCCGGTCTTTGCCTCGAAACCCAGGTTTTTCCGGATTCACCCAATAAACCGGACTTCCCATCCGCGACCTTGAAGCCGGGGCAGGTGTATCGCCAGACAACCATCTGTCAGTTTTCAACTCGAGACTAATCAGGAGAACGATCATATGAGCGGAATGCATCCTTTGGACTGGATCGTCATTGCAGCGTACTTTGGATTGATAGCCGGCATTGTGGTATGGGTTGCGAAAAAACAGAAGAAAACCTCCGACGGATATTTTCTTGCGGGAAGAAACCTGGGGTGGTTTATCATCGGCGCCTCCATTTTTGCCTCCAACATCGGTTCGGAGCACCTGGTAGGTCTGGCCGGTTCCGGAACGACCGACGGGGTGGCGATGGCCCATTACGAACTGCACGCATGGTGCCTGCTGGTTCTGGGGTGGGTTATGGTTCCCTTCTACATGCGTTCGAAAGTGTTTACCATGCCGGAGTTTCTTGAAAGACGGTTTTCTCCGACATCCCGGACGGTGCTTTCGGTCATTTCGCTTGTTGCGTATGTTTTAACGAAAATCGCCGTAGGAATTTATGCCGGAGGAGTGGTTTTTTCCGCCCTTCTACCCGAACTCGAACTTTGGGGGCTCGACAGTTTCTGGCTCGGTTCACTTGTGGTGATTGTTGTTACCGGCCTGTATACGATCGTAGGCGGCATGGGGGCTGTTGCGTACACAGAGGCGATTCAGACCATTGTTCTGATAGTCGGTTCCGCGCTGGTGACCTTCTTCGGATTGCAGGCGCTTGGAGGTTGGGAAGAGCTGAGAACGATCATTCCTTCGGATATGTTCAATTTATGGAAACCGCTGGTTCCGGACGGGCTGCAGGCCACGTGGGCTCCGGTAAGCGATTCCCGGCAGATGGCATGGTATTTCAACGGTAATTATCCGTGGCTCGGCATGCTGATCTGTGCGCCCGTTATCGGCCTCTGGTACTGGTGTACGGACCAGTATATCGTCCAGAGAACCCTGACGGCACGCAATGAAACCGAAGCCCGGCGCGGAACCATAATGGCGGCGTTTTTCAAGCTTCTCCCGGTATTTATTTTCATCATTCCCGGCATTATCTGTTTAGCACTGGCAATGAAGGGGACAACAGGTTTCGAAAAACTGATCGTGGACGGGCAGGTTGACAGCGAAGTAGCGCAAACGGCATTTCCGATGATGGTGACACATGTCCTGCCCATCGGTATCCGGGGCATTGTCGTGGCGGGATTGCTGGCGGCCCTGATGAGTTCTCTTGCAGGAGCTTTCAATGCCAGCGCGACGCTGTTTACTATCGATTTTTATAGAAAGCTGCGCCCGAAAATTTCCCAGGAACGACTGGTCTGGGTGGGCAGAATTGCCACGGCCGTCATGGTTCTCATCGGCATTCTCTGGATCCCGGTTATCAAAGGAGGGCGAGGCCTTTACGATTACCTTCAGGGTGTTCAATCCTACCTGGCGCCTCCGATTTTCGTGGTATTTTTCCTGGGAGTATTCTGGAAGAGGCTGAATGCAAAGGGTTGCCTCTGGGCGCTTATCACGGGATTTGCCCTTGGAGTTTTCCGTCTTGCCGTTGACACGCCGGTCAAAATGATGGAAGGATTTCAATACCGGACAGAATCGTTCCTGTGGATCGTTAATAATATATTCTTCCAGTATTACAGCATGATTATCCTGTTTGTATCGGCACTGGTGATGATCGTTGTCAGTCATTTGAGCGAGGCTCCGGATTATAAGAAGATTGCCGGGCTGACATATGCAACCAGGACCGCTGAAGACAAGAGCACTTCAAGGGCAAGCTGGAAGGCGATCGATGTGATCCTGTCCCTGGTGGTCATCGCACTTATTCTGGCGGCCTATCTCTATTTCGTGGGATAGTAAAAAAACTCGCCGCAGAGGCGAAGAGAACGCAGAGGTTCGCAGAGATATAAAAAAGAATTTTTCCCTGCGTCTTTGCAGTGCGCTTTTATTAGGATGAACGGATAATAAGGAGTAGCACATTCAGCAATGGCTCCGTATGTGATCGGGCTCGATTTCGGCACCAACTCATGCCGCTCTCTTCTGGTGGATGTTGCAACCGGAAGGGAAGTAGCGGGGAACGTCTACCCTTATCCATCGGGGACCGATGGAGTTATTCTGGATCCCTCCGAGCCGAACCTGGCGAGACAGAATCCTGACGATTATCTTCTTGCCATCGAAGCGACTGTTAAAGGGGCGATCCGGGAAGCGAAAGCGGTCGATCCCGGCTTCAGCCCGAAAGATGTCATCGGCATCGGGGTGGATACAACCGGAAGCAGTCCGATGCCGGTCGATGAACAGGGGCAGGCTCTCTGTTTCCAGGAACGTTTCCGTGAAAATCCCGCCGCCATGGTGTGGCTCTGGAAAGATCATACCGGCTATAAGGAGGCGGCGCAGATCACGCAGCTTGCGGCTGCGGAACGCCCGCAGTATCTGTCTAAAATCGGCGGGACATACTCGTCGGAATGGTGGTGGAGCAAAATCCTTCACTGCAGAAATGTAGCCGGAGAGGTATATGACGCGGCCGGCAGCTGGATTGAAATATGCGACTGGATTCCCGCCGTACTGACGGGAAACCTCCTGCCGCGAGATGTAAAACGAAGCGTTTGTGCCGCCGGCCACAAGGCGTTGTTCCATCCATCCTGGAATGGATTGCCGGACGAGGAGTTTCTCGACAGCCTCTCTCCGGGGCTGGGAGCCTTACGGGAGAAGCTTTATGAAAAGGCATACACGGCCGATTTCCGGGCCGGAACGCTTTCGGCGGAGTGGGCGGCCGGACTCGGGCTTTCCCCGTCGGTCGCCGTAGCGGTCGGCGCATTCGACGCTCATATGGGCGCTGTGGGGGCCGGGATCACCCCCGGAACACTGGTTAAAATAATCGGAACGAGCACCTGCGACATTATGATTCATCCGCTCGAGGAACCGTTGCAGGACATTCCCGGAGTATGCGGCATTGTGGACGGATCGGTAATAGGCGGTTATTATGGGATCGAAGCAGGACAGTCCGGCGTCGGGGATATCTTTCTATGGTTCGTAAACACGCTTGTTCCCGATAAGTACGGGAGAACCCAGGAAGAAAAATTCGATAATCTCGAGAAAGCGGCGGCTGCTCTGAAACCGGGCGAAAGCGGGCTTCTGGCCCTGGACTGGAATAACGGAAACCGTACAATTCTCGTCGATGTCCGGCTTTCAGGTCTCCTGCTCGGCCAGACGCTTCATACGCAGCCGCACGAAATATATCGAGCGCTGCTGGAAGCAACCGGATTCGGAGCGCTGACTATTATCGACCGCATTCAGGAATACGGAGTGCCTGTTAATGAGGTGGTCAACTGCGGCGGCCTTGCTTCAAAGAATCCCCTGTTGATGCAGATCTACGCGGATATCTCCGGGCGGCCAATGAAAATATCCCGGAGCGATCAGACTCCGGCTCTCGGGGCCGCGGTGTTTGCCGCCGTAGCGGCGGGCGAAGACAGCGGGGGATACGGTTCGGTTTCAGAGGCTCAAAACCGTATGGTCGGGATCGGGAAAACGTATTCCCCGGCGGTTGAGAACCATCGGATGTATAAAAAACTATACAGCCTGTATCGCCAGATGCATGATGCCTACGGCACGCAGGACTGGTCGGGGCGGATGTTCAATGTCATGAAAGATCTTCTGGATATCCGTGATGCCGTGCGGAGGTCCCGCGAGTGATCGAGCAACTTAAAAAGGAAGTTTTCAGGGCTAATGTCGAGCTGGCCCGTCACGGCCTGGTGACCCTGACCTGGGGCAATGTCAGCGGCATCGATCGGTCCAGCCGGCTGGTTGCCATCAAACCCAGCGGAGTCGACTACCAATCCATGACGGCTTCCGATATGGTTGTCGTTGATCCTGACGGAAAGGTCGTGGAGGGGAAACTGCGTCCCTCTTCGGATACGCCGACGCATCTGGAACTTTACCGGGCCTTTCCTTCCATCGGGGGAGTGGTTCACACGCACAGCCTGTACGCGTCGATGTTTGCCCAGGCATGCCGGGAAATCCCGTGCCTGGGAACGACGCACGCGGATCATTTCAACGGGCCGGTGCCCGTCACCCGGTTTCTGACCCCGGAAGAAGTGGACGCCGGGTATGAAAGCTGGACGGGTAAAATCATTGTGGAACGGTTTTCGGATTTAAATTCAACGGTTACGCCCGGAGTGCTCGTAGCCGGACACGCTCCTTTCACTTGGGGCGGCAATCCCGCGGATGCGGTGGAAAACAGCCTGATCCTGGAGCGTATCGCGCAAATGGCCTTAGGATCTATTCAGTTGAACCCGGATATTCCCGTGCTTCCGATGCACATTCAGCAGAAACATTATCAACGCAAACATGGCCCCGATGCCTACTACGGCCAGAAGAAGCCATAAGGAACGAACGCATGCAAAACATACCTGATATCAAACTTGGTGTTGTCGCGGTCAGCCGGGATTGTTTCCCGATTGAGCTTTCCCGGAACCGCCGTAATCGCGTGGTGGCCGCCTGTCTGGAGCGCAATATACCGGTGGTGGAGATCGAAACGATCATAGAGAACGAACAGGATGTGCTCAAAGCTCTGGAGGAAACACAACGGAAAGGAATCAATGCTCTTGCGTTGTATCTGGGGAATTTCGGGCCGGAAGGCCCCACGACGCTGATGGCCGAAAAATTCTCCGGACCGGTGATGCTTGTTGCCGCTGCGGAAGATACCGGGAAAGATCTTGTCGGCGGCCGGGGAGATGCCTATTGCGGACTTCTCAGCGCGTCCTATAACGCCGGCCTCAGGAGGCTGCAGCCTTATATCCCGGAATATCCGGTCGGAGATCCCGGGGAAGTTGCCGGTATGCTGGGAGAATTCATCCCCGTTGCGCGCACGGTGGAAGGGGTGCGCCATCTCAAGATTATTTCATTCGGTCCCCGTCCGTTCGACTTTTTGACCTGCCACGCTCCCATTCAACCCCTGTTTGACCTCGGCGTGGAGATAATGGAAAACAGCGAGCTGGATCTCTACGATATCGTCCAGGCGGAAAAGGGGAATCCCGAGGTGCAGCGCATCGCCGGGGAAATGGCGAAGGAATTGGGAGAAG
>JAFGTD010000225.1 GCA_016934295.1 Acidobacteriota bacterium | reverse complement strand
TCGCTTATGAAGAGATCTTACCGCGATGAGGTCAGTATCTGAAATGGGGCGAACATCTGATTCTTTAAGCGTCACCAGCGCCTCGGTACGCCCTGAGGCGGCAACAAACTCGACCTCAATGCCATCCTCTTTATAGACTTGCACAACCGCGCCAAGATCGCCACTGCGGAGGCCATGATCGGGAAGATCTCTGTCCAAAACAACCGTGTCAAGAACCGTGAATCTCATTTCCCCTCCCCTGGATAAGCCGTAATGAATCGAGGTACATCCTCGCCCGAAAGAACTATCCAAACTGTTATGATATCATGAAAAACGCCACTCGGTGTCTTGATGCTTGCCGAAACTGTGTATTTCTCGCCGTAATCGTTATGTCCAGCATGTACCGCCGATTCCTGGCAAATGACTTTCAGCAGATCAGCCTGAAGCCTGTTCCACTCATCCTGTGTATATCCCAGTGCCTCAAAGAAAGGGGCTTTAAATCGACCAACAGGATGAGTTGGAGAAAGCAAATAATCCCGGATCTTCGCCGGATCAATTTCGGCTTTCTCCCAATCCGGATCTTTCACATTCTCCTCCTTGAAGACATCTGCGGCTTGAACCATTATCTCTATCGCAAAAATGGATGGCAATGGCATTTTTGACTCATTGATTTCTGAAAACGACCTGGTCGCGGTCCAGAAACGCCGATATGAGAAGCTTCAGATTCTGCCGATACGGGATTGTATCTAAGTGGTCGATAATGAAAACAGGTGTTATGCCGATCGCTTATGAAGGGATCTCACGGCGATGAGGTCAGTATCTGAAATGGGACGAACATCTGAATCTTTGAGCGTCACAAGCGCCTCGTCGCGACCTGAGGCGGCGACAAACTCGACCTCGATGCCATTCTCTTTGTAAACCTGCTCAGCCGCGCCAAGATCGCCTATCCGGAGGCCCGGATCGGGAAGGTCTCTGTCCGGAACAACCGTGTCGAGGATCCTAAGTCTCATTCCTTGGATTTTCTTTTCTCCACCCGATCTTTCCAAACCTTATTTCGCCAGCTTTCGATATCGATACCGACTCCGACACCGATTTTGCTCCGCCAATACAAAGTTATTGCTGTAAACCGTATTTTTACGGATGCTGCGGCGGCAGGTCCAGTCCCATCGTTTCCGGCAGGCCGAACATTACGTTCATGTTTTGCAGAGCGGAACCCGCCTGGCCTTTGACAAGGTTGTCCACGTGGCTGATAACGCGAAAAGTTCCGGTGCGCTCGTCGGTGGCCACGGTTACGATGAGACGGTTCGATCCGCGCACATCGCTGGTTCCGGTGGTTTCAGTAAAATCGCGCACATGCAGAAACGGCTCGCCCGCAAACGTTTCGCGGTAGGCAGACAGGATTTTGTCATGAGTGACACCTTCCGGCAGGCGTCCGTAGAGAGTCGACAGGATGCCGCGCACCATCGGCACGATCTGCGGCGTAAATGTCACCTGGATGCTCCTGCCGGCAAGATCGCTGAGTTCGCGTTCGATTTCCATTACATGCTGGTGACCGGTAAGGCGGTAGGCGTTGCTGTTGTCATAGCGCTCCGGGAAGTGCAGGGCGGGTGCAGGTTTCTTGCCGGCACCGGACACGCCGGTCTTGCAGTCGCAACAGATGCCTTCGAGTTCGACCAGGCTATATTTTACGGCCGGCCAAAGACCGCAGATGCAGCTCATGGCAAAACAGCCGGGATTGCCTACAATACGTGCTTTGCTTATCTCGTCCCGGTGAAGTTCTGTTAATCCGTAAACGCTTTCCTGCAGCAATTCGGGCGCCTTATGCTCCGGGTTGCGCCCGATGCGGGTGGCATACTCCCGGTAGAGCTCCACGGAATTGAAACGGTAATCTCCCGAGTAATCGACCACCTTCCTGCCCGCCGCCACTTCGGCCGGCGCCGCGGTCTGTCCTACTCCATCGGGGGTGGCGCAGAAGGATATGTCCGCTTCAACCGCTTCCGCTTCGGCTGAATCCGGTGAGATAATCACCTGGTCGCAGTATCCCCGGAGATAGGGCCACATATCGCTCAGTTTTGTGCCTGCGCCCTGGATGTCCACCAGCGCTGCAATGGATGCTTCGGGATGCCTCAACAGGAGTTCTATAAGTCCTATGCCTCCGTATCCTCCCGCCCCAATCAACTTCACTCGAACCATTTCCATACTCCTATGCACAGTAGAACTATCGTGATTAAATCACAGGACCGGTCAAACGGCGAGTATAAAGTTTTTACTTGCTTCGGTAAGGGTGGTAATTCTGTGAAAAATGCGTGTAAGATCGACTGATTTTTAAACTGATACCAGGGAGGGCTTATGAAGGCTAATGGATCTGGACTGATTTTCATTCTGGCCCTGGCGGCGGCTGTTGCGGCTTTTCCGGGCGGGATCTCGGCGCAGGATAAATGCGCGGCGTTGGCAGGTTTTCAAATTCCCGGAACGGCACTGGAAATTACCGGCGCACGAAATATGGAAGAAGCAGTGTCCAAACCTTCGCCGTTCGGCGGCTACCAGGGAACGATTCCGGGCCACTGCCGGGTAGACGGGGTGATCGATAAACGGACCGGCAGCGACGGGAAACCGTATGCTATCGGCTTTGCCGTGGCCCTGCCCGATAACTGGAACGGACGGTTTCTGTTCCAGGGCGGAGGCGGTTTGAACGGAAGCGTAGGAAATCCCCTGGGAGCACAGGCGGCAGGAGATACGCCGGCATTAGCCCGGGGATTCGCCGTGGTCAGTACCGACAGCGGCCACCAGGGCAGCGGCGCTTTTGACAGCAGTTTCATGAGCGACCAGGAGGCTGTTCTCAATTTCCTGTATAAAGCAATCGGCAAAGTAACGGTGGCCGCAAAAGAAATCGTCCGGGAGTATTACTCCAGACCGCCGGACTATTCCTATTACGTGGGCTGTTCCACCGGCGGTCGCGAAGCCATGATCGTGTCGCAACGCTATCCGGACTATTTCGACGGGGTGGTGGCGGGAGCGCCGGCCATGCGGACCAACTTCTCCAACCTGGCCGACCGCTATGTGGCCGTGACTCTGAATCAGGCGGCGCCTCTGGACGAAAACGGTGATGTCGTTCCGGGCGGCGGCTTTTCCGATTCCGACAAGAAACTGATCGTCGACTCTTTCCTGGATGCGTGCGATGCAAAAGACGGCATAGCCGATGAAATGGTTTTCAATATCCAGGGATGCGACTTCGATCCGTCCGACATCGTCTGCCGGGCCGAAAAGAAGGACGACTGCCTGACGGCAAAGAAGGCCGATGTGCTGAAAAAAGCGTTTGCCGGGCCGGTGGATTCGCGCGGGCACCAGGTTTATCCCGGGTTTTATTTCGATACCGGTATCGCGGCTTCAAGGGGGCTTCCCGGGCTGCTGAACGCCACCGGCGGTCCTGTCGGTCCACCTTTTACGGAATCGGAAATGGACGTCGATGCGGCATCGGTAGCCGCCGCGGATGCTATCGCGGCTGTAGGCGACAGCACCTGGACACACCTGAGCACCTTTGCCGCCGGGGGCGGGAAGCTGATCTTCTTTCACGGACTCAGCGACCCGTGGTTCTCGGCCTTGGATACCCAGGAGTACTATCAAAAAATGGCGGAGGAAAACGGCGGCCTGGAAAAGGTGCTAGACTGGAGCCGCCTCTTCCTGGTCCCCGGGATGGGCCACTGCTCCGGTGGGGAAAAGACATTAGACCAATTTAATATGCTCGAAGCCATTGTGAACTGGGTGGAAAAAGATGTACCTCCGGAGAGTGTGGAGGTGAGTGGAAGGGCGTTTCCCGGACGCACCCGGCCCCTGTGCCCGTTTCCCTCGTACGCTTATTACACCGGAGATGACGATTCTGAAAACGCCGCCGGCTTCGAATGCCGCAATCCGGATTAGGCCGGGAACCGGCATTCAGGCTGCTGAGGGATCCTTGGTTTGAGATGCCGATAATGACGGATGGACCGGGGGCTTGGCCAGGGCAAGGCATAGGATGCCTACAAGAATAATGACGATCACCGCCTGGAAAGCAGGCAAAAAGCTGCCGGTCGTATCTCTGATAAAGCCTGCAATGGGGGCTCCAAACGATCCGATAATAGCGAAGAAAAGGCGGGCAAAGCCCATGATGCCCGGATAGTGCGAGATGCCGAAGTAATTCGGCAGGATATTCATCATTGTGACTATCATGGCCCCAAAGCTCAATCCAAGAACGACCATGTAAACAAGGACAAACGGATAGGAACTGGTTGAAACGAGAATAACAATTCCGATTGCTTTGAGAACTTCAGCCCCAATAGCGATGGAATGAATGTTGAATTTCATGCCGAGAAAGCCGGTACCGAACTGGCTGAATGTCATGAGGCCGACCATGACACTTAAGGCGAAAGACGCGACAATCGCACTGAATCCAATATCCATAAGATAATTTACCTGATGCGCCATCAATGCATTCATGGCCAGCATATTCATGCAATAATAGGCAATCAGCAGCCACAGGCAACGTGTCCGTATGGCTTCTCCGGTAGTAAAGTCTACGGGGGTTTTATAGGAAACTTTCGGTTTTAGGGGTTTCCGGTCATCGGCAGGATTCTTTAAATGGGCGGGACCATCCGGGATCTGTCCGAGATCTTCCGGTTTATTCCTGATCAGTATTCCCGGAATAATTACCGCAAATACCAGTACCAGCAAAGATATGGCCAGGTATGCCGTGCGCCACCCATAGGCATTAATGAATGCGACGATGGCCGGCCCCATAAAAATTCCACCGCCCCCCCCGGTTCCAAGAGCTATGCCTAAACCCAGCGACCTTTTTTTTACAAACCAGTTGTTGACTACGGTGGTTGTAGCCAGCATGCCTCCCAGTCCCGCAGCCGTACCGACGAGCAGTCCCTGACCCAGGAACAGTTGCCAGAGATATGAATGAAAATAAAGGAGGAAGAACCCGGCAAATCCGAGGAAATTGCCCAGAACGATGGCGCGCCTGGCACCGAATTTCATAATAAAGAAACCGGCAACAGGCCCGCAAAATCCCATTGCCATTAAATTGATGGTCGCTCCCCAGGAAATCGTGCCGTAAAGCCAGCCGAAATCCTCAATGAGGAATGGCATAAAATAGCTGAAAGAGGCAATGTAAAATCCTCCTATGACGCCAATAACGCCTACCACCACCAGGTTGATCCATCCATAAAATTTCCGGTCATTGGATCTCGTATCAGCCATCTTATGTGTCTCCTTCAAAACGGGAGTCTTGATTTAACTCGGCATAAACATATTTGGGATGTGCTTTGCGGAAACTACCTTATCACAGCTTGACCGCATGTCCCGCCGGCTTTCTGCTTTGGCGTGCCGGGAATGGGATTTTTTGCGGAAACGAAGTCCATGACTTCGACCCACCAGGCCTGATCCGGTGCGACGGGCCAACTATTGTGGCCGGCGTTAGTGAATATCCACAGGCGTTTAAAGGAATGAATGTTCCGGTACAGAGATTGGGTCAGGCGGTTGGGTATGACTTCGTCGCTCTCCGCCATCAGGACGGCAACCGGGCCGGGGTATTTTTGAAGATTGCTGATGTTGTCGAAACGGTCGCGTACGAGCCAGCGCGCGGGCAGAAACCAGTAGTGTGCCTGCGCCGTTGCAGGCAGCGTATTCCAGGGAGTCAGCAAAACGATTCCGTCAATCTTCAGGGTGGAATCGGTCGCCACGGCACTTGCCACGCCGCATCCCAGCGACTCCCCCCACAGATAGACCGGGCCGCCGAATTCCTCTAGCGCCATCCGCACGCTCTCCCTGCTGTCGGCGACAAAGGTTGTTTCTCCATGCCTGCCGCTTCGGGCTCCATATCCCGGATATTCTGCCAGAACAACCCGGAAGCCCTGCCTTTGCAGCGGCGGGACATAGTATCGACGGTTTATGGCGGCGCCGGCATTCCCGTGGAAGACAATAACGGTCCCCCCGGCAGTTGAAGGCGCATCGTCCGGAATGAAACCCCGATAGTTCTCATTGTTCTGCGGCCAAAGCTGCAATGCATCAAGTTGAGCGGTTTGTCTTAATTGATCCAGGTTTGTTCTGTGAGGCAGGTATATAAGTCGACTTTGGAAAATATAAGCCAAAAACATAACTATGGCGTAAATGAGGAGAAGGCGTAGAAAAATCATCAGCACTTCCTTCGAGCGCTTTTTCCATGCCATGGGCTATATATTATATCGTTGCATGTTGCACGTTACATGTTGCACGTTAAAAGAAACTGCATTGTTGAACGTTCCGATAGTGTTACGTATTTATAGGGGCCGGGCTGATATAACGTGCAACGGCGCTTTTGGTTTTTAACGTGTAACGTTCAACGTTCAACTTGCAACGGGTTTAATAAGAACTAGGATCAGGCCGGTGACGAAAATGTTCAGAACGGCGACCGGAAGCATGATTTTCCAGCCGAGATGCATGAGCTGGTCGTAGCGGAAACGCGGCAGGGTCCACCGGATTACGAGCAGGAACCAGCAGAAGAAAACCACTTTGATCGCCAGGGCGGCAACCTGGATCAGGGTTACAAGGATGGACGACAATGCGATTGTCGAGCCCCAGGGGAAGTGGAATCCGTCGGACTGCAGGTAGGGAACCTGCCATCCTCCGAAAAACAGTGTAGCGATAAGGGTCGCGATCAGGACTGTTTCCACGAAGTCGGTAAAAAAGAATGCGCCGAATTTCATGCTGCTGTATTCGGTAAAATAGCCGACGATCTCCGATTCTCCTTCCGGAAGATCGAACGGAACGCGCTTGGTTTCGGCCATTCCTGCCGTCACGAAAAGAAGGAAACCTACAGGCTGAAGCAAGATGCCCCACATGGGCAGCCAGCCCCAGAGAAGTTCGCCCTGTCCCCGTACTACCTGGGCCAGATCCAGGGTCCTGAAAATCATGAGGACTCCGACCAGCGTGGCGCCCATGGCGATTTCATAGCTGATCATCTGGCTGGAGGCGCGCAGCCCGCCAAGGAAAGAGTATTTGTTATTCGAAGAAAATCCGGCAAGAAAGGTTCCGAAAATGGCCAGGGACATCATGGCGAATACAAAGAGCAGGCTGACATTAAGCGGCAGAATCTGCAGTTCAATTTGACGGCCGGCTATTTCGATACTATTTCCGAACGGGATTGCCGCAAAGCACATTAAAGCGCAGAAAAATGAAATGAAAGGGGCCATCGTATGCAGGAACTTGTCTCCCCCGGGCGGAACGTAATCTTCCTTGAAAAACATTTTCAAGGCGTCGGAGAGAATGTGAATAAGTCCGAATGCGCGAATGCCGAGGATGGATGCACGGTTGGCGCCCAGGCGGTCCTGCATGACGGCCGATTGTTTCCGTTCCTGCCAGGTCAGCAGCGCGGTGAGGGTAAGGACACATGCAATGAAAAAGGCGCTTTTTATGAATGCGATTAATATATCCATCCACATATTAATTTCCTGATTCCTGTTTCAGTAGTTGACCGCTGTCTCCTACGGTTGCATAGGTCATTCCTGAAAAGACATCGACGCTGCGGGCGATTTCCTCAAATGCCGACGCCGGTGTTTTATGGATCGTAACTCCCAGTTCCTCCGCCAGTTGCGCGATAATGTCGAGATCGGGCCGGGATCGGCCGACCGGGGGAACCGCGGCACGGATTCGCTGGACGCGTCCCTCGATATTGGTATAAGTCCCGTCTTTTTCCGCATAAACGGCGGCCGGCAGGATTGTGTCGGCCAGTGCCGCTGTGGGATTATTCCACGATCCCTGGAATATCACACGGTCCACTTTTTCCAGAGCTGAGCTGACGAAATCGGAATAAAACGAAAGCGTCAGGTCGTGATGGAAAATATAGAGCAGATGAATGCGTCCTTCGGAGCATGCCTGAAGCAGGTTCCGGGCGCCGGCACTGGAGGCGATCAAAATTTCGGCCCCTTTTGAATTGGGGTTTTTATCCGCCGTAATCAGGATGTCGTCCGAATAGGATTCCTCCCCGGGGGGAACACGGAACTCGATGTCCTCTATTTTCAGATGGTCCTGGAACAACCGACGAATGCCGAACAGCTCTTCATTGGTCATCTGCGGCGAGGCCAGAACGGCGATCCCCGCGGGGCCGTGCTTGTCCATGATTTCCCTGACGGATTTCGCTGTGCTCCGGACGGCCTCTTCCCAGGAGACTTCCGGGGGGTCTTCACCCCGCTCCAGCGAGGGAGCGCATAATCGATTCTCCGCGTCGATCGAATGATAGGCATACCTGCCTTCATCGCAGATCCAATGCCCGTTTACCTCTTTATTGTATCGGGGCTTCAGGCGCTGGACGCGTTCCTGGTGGTACCTGGGATTGAAGCGCTCGTTGAAATGGATTTCGATGTTGCATCCGCGGCTGCATCCGGGACAGATCGAATTCGTTTTCCCCAGAAACCAGACCCGGCACTTGAAGCGGAAATCCCGGTCGGTCAGAGCTCCGACAGGGCAAACGTCGGCCAGGTTTCCGGAGTAATGGTTGTTCAGTTCGTTTCCGGGGAAAATATCGATGGCGCTCCGGTGCCCGCGGTCAATGACGCCCAGTTCGAAAGTCTTCGAGATTTCCTGTGTAAAGCGGACGCACCGTGTGCAGAGAATGCAGCGTTCCTGATCCGAAATGATATGGGGCCCGATCGGGTATGCCTTTTTCTTCTTGGCTTTGTTCTCGCTGAAACGCGCATCGTAGCGCCCGTGGTCCATGTAATAATTCTGCAGTTCGCATTCGCCCGCCTGGTCGCACACGGGGCAGTCCAGCGGATGATTGGCCAGCAGGAATTCCAGGACGGATCGGCGATTCTTCAGGGTCTCGGGTGTTTCGGTGCTGACAACCATTCCTTCGGCTGCCGGTGTGGCGCAGGATGGCTGAAGCTTCGGGCTCTTCTCAATCTCCACCAGGCACATCCGGCAGCTGCCCACACAGGAAAGACCGGGATGATAGCAGTAATGCGGTATGTGAATGCCGGCCGTTTTGGCCGCTTCAAGTATTACCGTTCCCTTGGGCACTGCAACGCTCTGCCCGTTGATTGTGAGATGGATCAGTTCCTTTTCAGACACAAGAACCTCAGTTTTTCGGGCCGATACGCGGCTGCCGCTTCTTAACAGGGTAATCTTTTCTCAGGGGATGCCCTTCAAACTCATCGTACATCAGAATCCGCTTCAGATCCGGGTGCCCGGAGAAGGAAATCCCGAACATATCCCAGACTTCGCGCTCCAGCCAGTTTGCGCATCCCCACATGGAGGTCAGAGATTCGACCGGCTTGCCTTCCGGTATCTGCAACTTTATGCGCAGGCGTCTATTGAACGAAAGCGACAACAGGTGGTAGACCACGTCAAAACGCGGCTTTCTTTCGTTATAGTCTACTGCGGTAACATCCATCAGGATGTTGAAGAGCAGGCGCGAGTCGTTCTTCAGGAAGTCCATGATTTTTGTAAGGAATTCCGGGCGAATGACCGCAGTCGCGTCTCCCTGGGGCAGTAGAGTGTCCAGAATGCCGTCAGGATGATTTTCTCTCAAGAGTTGGAGAGAGAATTCAGGATTTTCTTCGGGTTTTTTCTCTATTCCCATTCCAGTGCGCCGATTTTCCAGGCGTATATAAAGCCTGCACCTACGACGATAAAGAACACCAGCATTTCCACGAATCCGAACAGCCCGAGCGAGCGGAACACAACCGCCCATGGAAATAGAAATGCCAATTCCACGTCAAAGACAATAAAAAGGATTGCCATTAAATAAAACCGCACCGGCATCGATCCCTGATGGAATCCCTCGGACGCAAAACCGCACTCGAACGGAGTATCCTTAACGGGATGCCGTTTCCTGGGGCCGAGAAAAACCGATGCGAGAATGAACATCGCGGCGATACCGCCGACGACAATGGCCATCACGCCCAGTGCAATAAGCGGGTTCATAATATTCAGCTCCCTCCGCTGGCAGGTAACTGTAGCATCGTAGGCTCTTGAAAATCAATTTGATTATGTCTAAGCTTCGCCTGTTATATTGTGCAATCCTTTATAAAATCGATCCCGGAAAGATGAAATCGGATCCGGATGCCTCTTTTTTTGAGTTCTTACAGGTAAGTTGACGTATCAGAGAAGTACCGGAGGGACGCTCATGCAATTTAGTCGTTGGTTATCGGCGCTTTTCATCACAGCAGGCTTGTGCGGCTATTCTCCTGTATTTGCTGCTGATGCGGATTCCGCCGAACTGCTGGAGACCGCGGATGCGGTCGTAAAAACGGTGGAGCAGTTGCGGGGTCTCGATTTTAAAGAATCCGTGCGCAAAGAGGTAAAGGACAGGGCGGAAATCGCATCCTACCTGAAAGGGCGAATTCGCGAGGAATACAGTCAGGACGCATTGCAGAAAGAGGGAAAAATGCTCGGCAAATTGGGCTTAATCCCCTCTACGATCGACTACCGGGATTATATCCTCAAATTGCTGACGGAACGGATTGAAGGCAAATACGACGAAAAAAAGAAAGTACTTAATCTTGCCTCCTGGCTGTCGGTTGAAGAGCAGATCCCTGTAATGGTGCAACAGCTTGCACGGGCGCTGCAGGACCAGCATTTTAATATCCGGCGGATAATCGAGGATGAAGGCGCAAAGCACAACAACGATCGCGCCCTGGCCCTCAAAGCGCTCCTGGAAGGCGACGGGATGGTGGTAACGCTCCAGTACGTCCTTGAACAGAGTCGACCCAAAAGGCATTTTTCGGAACTGCCCGACCTGGCCTCTGTCATGCAGTTTCAGATGGCATCCATGCAGGCCCAGTCAGCCGTCTTCAGGGAAGCCCCCGCATATATCCAACAGACTTTGGTTTTTCCCTACGGCTACGGCGCTTCATTTCTGCAGAATGCCTGGAAGGTAGCTTCCGGGTGGCAGTCCGTCAATGCAGTATACTTCGATCTGCCGGCCTCCACCGAGCAGATCATGCATCCGGATAAGTATTTCGGTATACGGGACGATCCGCTGCCGGTAACGCCTTTGGATCCGATCGCGAGATTGGGGAGCGATTGGAAAATCGCCTATAGGAATGTCCTGGGAGAATTTTCGCTGGGCCTCCTGTTGAACCTGAATCTGACCGAGGAGCATGCCAGAAAATCGGTGACAGGATGGGGTGGGGATGAGGCGATGCACCTGGAGGATGGGGCGGGCCGGGACGCCGTCTTTGTAAACACGATCTGGGACACCGAAGAGAGTGCGGGAAAATTCTACCTGGCCATGGAAGAATGGTTTGGGAAGCGGTATCCGGACGGCAAAACGGAAGGCGAATCTTCAACCGCCCTTTCGCTGGTTCATGACGGGGAATATCACGGCATGCAACGGGAAGGAAGAAATATCTATTTCATGATTGGCCTCCCGGAGTCGGAACGTCGTAGTTGGGAAGGAGATTAAACTGCCGTTGCAAGTTGAACGTTACACGTTGCATGTTAAAAGAAAAAAGATCGTTGCAGGTTAAAAGCAGGCTGACGATCAATGAATCGGCGTATAGGAAAACATTCAACAATGTCGCTTCAGAATCCACCCGCAATCGATCGCGCTAATTCTTGTCGTAAACCATCTTTTGACTGCTCAAATAATTCTGTGATTGCGAGGACAATTCAACCGTCAACGTCTGGCCGTCCTCGGAAAGCGAAAACTCCCTTGTCGTTCTGAACTTTCTCCCCTGAGGATCAAGAGTCACAACCTCAATCGTTATCTTGTTCTTTTTCAGGGATGCCTTAATCTCCCTTTTAAGCTCCGTACCCGAAATCCCCTGAATCGTTTTTTCATATTTCTTTCCGTCAAGCGTATATGTCTCGGTATTCGGCACATTAGCGCCCTTCACTTTGAGGGCATTCACAATACGCATCTGCTTTGCGGTTTGGGTAATAACCAGGGGAACATCGTCCGCTACCGGAGTCGATCCGTCGAAGGAAGCACTACCATATACGTAACCGATTCTGTTGCCGCTCGTGCCGCCGCCTGGAGCGGCACTCGGTATTTTAGCAGTGGGCGGAAGGTTTGCAGAACTTTTAGCGCCAGGTGGATTTTTCAGCGGTGGGTGCGGGCGGACTGTGCGCCCGATCGGCTTTCTCGGGCTGGCCGTGCGTCCAATCGGGGTCACACGAGGCTCGGAATCGCTCTTTTCATTGTTAAGAATCCACTTGCCGGAAAAATTTCCTGTCTGGCCGGACGCCAGGACACTCAGTACCAGACTAAAACACATGGAACCAATGACTGCTGCCGGTCGTTTCATAACGCCCCTCATACATTGAAGGATTCCCGATTAGAGATCATGCGCAAACTTTATCTCAATTTCCGGCAGTAATTTTACTACCATGCTGAATGGATTTGGATAAAATATTAAAAATTGGAACGGATACGGGTGTCCAGGAGTTAGATTTATTAGATAATTTCGGTGACTGTCACCGAAATTAATAGGAAATCTAATTGAAATGAAAAGTATATCCTTTTTCTTGGCGGTCCTATTGGCCGCTTTCATCTGCGACGCCCAGCCGGCACCACAGGCAGGAGCAGCCGATCGGGCTTACTCTGTCCGGGTACTCACCCGCATCGCCGGGCCGGTTCTCGAAGCTCTGGCCGACGGGCAATTGAAGCAGAAGCTGCCGGTGCATGACTGGGAAAAAGATCGCGCTATGTACACGCACCTTGAGGCGTTAGGTCGGGCCCTGGCCGGCATCGCGCCCTGGCTTGAACTCGGCCCCGATGATACCGCGGAAGGTAAACTGCGCGCGAAGTTCATCGATCTCTCCGTTCGGGCCATTGCCCAGGGCACGGATCCGAAGTCACCGGATTTTGTGAACTTCACCAAAGGCGATCAGCCGCTGGTGGATGCCGCGTTCCTGGCTCATGCCCTCCTGCGCGCACCGAACCAGCTCTGGGGACGCATGGATGAGGCCCGGCGCGGCAACGTGGCGGCGGCCTTCAAATCCACGCGCGCGATCAAACCGTACGAAAGTAACTGGCTGCTGTTTTCCGCCATGATTGAAGCCGCCCTCTGGCAGTTTACCGGTGAGTGCGAGGTGAAACCCATTGAGTATGCCGTCAACCGACACATGGAATGGTATCTCGGCGACGGTACGTACGGGGATGGAACGGAATTCCACTGGGATTACTACAACAGTTACGTGATCCAGCCGATGCTGCTTGATGTGTTGCGCGTGTGCGCAGCGAAGAAGCATGCGTACGGCAATCTATTGCCTGAAGTGGAAGCGCGGGCACAGCGTTACGCGGCGGTGCAGGAGCGTCTGATTTCGCCGGAAGGCACCTTCCCGATCATCGGCCGTTCGAGCGCCTACCGCTTCGGCGCGCTGCAGCACCTTTCCGACGCGGCACTGCATCATGCTCTCCCCCGGGGACTGTTACCCGGCGCGGTGCGGTCGGCGTTGAC
>JAFGTD010000224.1 GCA_016934295.1 Acidobacteriota bacterium | reverse complement strand
CATGCCGAAAAAGCCGAATACTCCCGCGGAAGGCGAGAACATACCTCTCATCTGTTCCAGTTTCTCTTCAAGACCGGCCATACTCAGAGTTTCAGAGGGCCCGCGCGAAATAAAAATCCCTTCGCATACGGTTACGGTACTCTCTTCAGGCTTGAATCCGATTGAAACTGCGTAGGGTTCCCACGGGCTGGCCTTCTGATTCTCCGGTATTATGTAGTTTGCATAAGCGGCAGGCTGACCGATGCCTCCCGGCGACGAATAGACATCCATGCGGCGCCAGCCTATATTTATCATGCACATAAGCATCGCCCGTCCGATGGTGGCGTTGGCTCTGTGACCCGGAGCCAGGTAGCCGACTTCGTTGTTCAGCCCGATCTCTTCGATAATCGGTCCGCTGATAAAAGTTATGGGCAGAATCTCATTAACAATATGATACTGGTTGAAGTCTTTGGCCGTGATCGTCTCTATCATGGCAATAATGACGGGAAGATACTCGGGTTTTGCTCCCGCCATAACCGCGTTTACGGCGATTTTTTCTACAGTCGCCCTGCCTTGCTTCGGAAACATAAGCCCTATTTCCTTGTCAGGCGGATAAGCCGTTCCCGCAAGCATTCTGTCCACCGCCTCTCTCGTGGGAGGCACGACAGGCATGCCGTCGGTCATGAAGTTTTCGGCGCAGTACTGCTGAAATTTTTCGTTCGCCTCGGAATAATCGGCTCCGGTGAATTTTTTGGGGGAATAGTCATAACTGAAATCTTCGACTTCTCTTTCTTCTTTTGTCAGGGGACTGATAAGCGCATTATGTATATCCTCAAATGCAGCTTCTGCAACCGGTTTCATTAATTCGGGGTTCGTCTTGGCGACAAGATAATCCACTGCGGGTACCGCCAGGACGCGGCATGTCGGCATGCCGTTGATATCCACCAGCAGTGTTTTCGCCTTAATTATTGCGTCGGATACAATGGCTACACCCGGGCAGCCTCGTTTTTCCAGCCTGGCGCCGGTATCATGTCTGGATCCTGTCTCCGAAGCCTTAACTCCGTCAATCCACCCGTCGCACTCCCCGGCTATTTCGGCGGAAATGTCGGGCGAGTTCGGGACTCCGTAACTGAAATGAACAAACTCAATCCCGGGGTACTTATTCTTCAGCATGGACTTTATTGTGTCGAAAAAAGCCATGGAATCTTGGCCCATGGCCATGATCGCGATTTTTTTCCCATTCAAATCATCGAGGCGCGGCGCAGATAATCCCTGTCTTTCGGGAAACGCAAGCTCGCCGTGAGGTTCAAGAACCTCCAAGGTAAATCCATCAGAGATGCTACACGATGACATTGCCAGGATTATGGCAACGATCACCGGCAGGAGGAGGGCGCGGTACATTTTGTCTTTTAGTCTATTCATGGTTTGATTCCTTTTAGCGGCCGGCTTTAGTCAGGGTCGCACCGTGTATTTTTTGGGTCATATAGTCAATTTCAGTTGAACCCGGGTTATCGAAGTTGGGCCGAGTAGCGGCGCCGCCGTAGATGCCCATCGCCTGACCGGCCATCGGCCCTGCAACTATGATGGCCAGATGTCTCGGGTTGAAGTTGGGAATAGTGCCGCCGGATTTGCAGTCCTCTACCGTCAAGCCGGGGATACTGCCCGCTTTTGCCGCTCTAAGAATGCTTTCCTGCTGGCTGTCGGAATAATCGTCCCATGGGAAGCGGTGCTGATCACACAGCCACCGCGAGAGCGATTGCTTGCTGTAGCCGGCAGCGGCGAGCTGACGTGCCAGAGCCGGATATATAACCAAAGTGCAGTAATTGCCGTTGATCGCGCTTTCCGCATCCGCGGATCCCCATATCGGATCTGCCGGAGCATTTCCGGCGGGGGTCATGCCTCCTGTAAAACCTTTGACCATTGAGGCAAGCTGTGCCATATCGGCATCCATGGGCATGGGATTCATGCATCCCGAGGGACCGAGCCTGTCATACCAGATGCACTCGTCCAGGGTAACCGTGCTGTCTTCGGCACTAAATCCGTGCTCTACGGCAAAGGACTCCCAGGGGCTTTCCGCCTCGTTTTCTGCAAATATCAGGTGAGTATATCGGGTCGGCTGCCCGATCATACCGCCCTCTGTCTTGAAAAAACTCCATCCGATGTTGATCATGCACAGGCTGAGCGCCCGACCGATGGAGCTGTTTGCACGATTGCCGGGACTCAGGTACGTATCCCTGCAGTTCATGCCGATTTCTTTTGCTATGGGACCGTTTACCAGAACCAGTGCGCTGGAGTTCAGGGTGCCGGTGGAAATGTGGTAAAGATTGAAGCGGGTATCAGCCATCCCTTCAACCGCGGCAATGATGACGGGCAGATACTCCGGCCTGGCGCCGGCCATTACGGCATTAATCGCCACTTTTTCTATTGTGACCCTGCCGTTGCGGGGAACCATCGAACCCAGCACCTCATCGGATGAGCGGCTTGTACCCGAAAGCATTCTTTGTACCGCATCTTCCGTGGGTGGAGTCAGGGGCAGCCCGTCGCCCATATCATTGTCCATGCAGTACTGCTGAAATTTCTCATAAGCCTCGTCATAGGAGGAACCCTCGAAACGCAGGGGCCCGTAATCGTAAACAAAAGGCTGAGGATTCTTCTCCTCCCCGGTCAAAGGGGAGGTCAGAGCTTCAATGATGTCATCCAATGCCGCGGCAGCTATCGGTTTCAGTTTTTCCGGTTTGCATTCGCAGACAAAATACGTTTCGGCCGGAACCGTTACTATGCGAATACCCGGAAGGCCGTTGCATTCCGCTACGCGTTTCCGCTGAGGGAGAAGGTCATCGACCGTGATGGTTACCCCGGGTATGCCCATTTTTTCAAGCTTTGCTTCGTTGTCCACCCTTCCGCCGCCGGAGGTTTTAACCCCTTCTATCCATGCGTCGACATCATTTTTATCGCCTTCCGTAAGGGATACCGGGGCTTGACGCAATAAAGTCAGCGTCGGGTATCTTTCCTTCAACAATTCTTCCAGGGCGTCAAAGAAAACGATTGAATCCGGTTTGACGCCCGAAAGGAGAATTCGTTTGCCTTCAAGAGAGTCAAGCCTCGGTGCGGTCAAACCGCTAAGGGGGATTGACGGGAGAATCCCACGGGGATTTAAGACTTCCAAAAGCACCGGATTGCCTGCCTTTTTTGTCATTGGATTATCTGCCTCCTTATCTTTATTAGCCTGTAACGCGTTTGCAGGTAAGAATCCCACTGCAGGCAGCGCCAATCCGGCCTTTAAAAAACTTTCTACGAGATGATTTCAGTTTCATGAGACCTCCCGTTGATATAAGTTAAGAATCAATTTCTACATTAAATGTTTTATGAATGGGGACAATACTATAATCAAACAACATGGTACTCAAACATATCTTTTCACCAATGAGAAGGAGTAGAAATGGGAAAGGTTAAAACAGTACGATTGAGATCCGTAATACATTTGTTTCTTGTTTGTCTTTTGACTATCGTGCATGCAAATGCCTTTGCCGACGAGCCTGCAGGGAAAGCAGACGGTCTTTCATTTGAGGTGCTGAATCCTGAGGCTGAGATGATCATGACATCTGAAATCTCCATTATTACTCCCCGGGTTAAGGACCTGTCCGGCAAGAATATCGGATTGATCTGGGCCGGCAAATCGGGCGGAGAGTTTTTTCTCGATGCATTAGAGGTGCTTCTTAAGAACAAATATCCTTCGGCCACGATCTCCAGATACACCCGGGGTGTGGGGGATACGGAGGCGAGGATATTGAGAGAGGCGGATACGTTTGTTTATGCCGTGGGGGATTCCGGCCAGGGAGCCTGGGACAGCATATCGTATACAGTCAAACTGGAAAAACTCGGCAAACCCGGCGTCGCTGTGTTTGGGGAACACCTGCTGTACAATGCAAGAATAGCCTCCCAGCATCTTGGAATGCCGTCGGTGCGTATGGCGCCTTTGCCCAGTATGGAATTTTACCCGAACAGGGCAAGCGCGGAAAGCATGATGCCCTGCGCCGAAGCCGTTCTGGACGATATCATAGAAGCGTTGACCCTTCCCATACAGCCTTCAGAGAAAGAAGCCGGTTTAAGGCCAGCAAAGGCGGCGCCTTACACTGTAAGAATTACAGCCGACAGCCAGGAATCCGCTTATGAAAAATTCTACCAATTGTTTATGGACAATGACTGGGGCGACGGACTCCCGCTGGTTCCTCCCACACCCACCAATGTCGAGCAGATGCTGAAGGCAACTCCCCTTGCACCGGATACGGTGCTGGGAGCGATAAAAGCGCCGGACGGGAGTTCCGTCCTGGCGAATGTCAATGTGGCGAAGGTTGCCGTGAACGCCGTAATGGCGGGAGCCAAACCGGAATATTTTCCGGTTATTGTCGCCGCTATGGAAGGGATATCCGATAAGGGATTTTCACATCACGTATTTTCTTCCGACGGTTCCTTTAACCTTTTTATCGCCGTGAGCGGCCCCGTCGCAAAAGAAATCAACATGCATTCCGGAACAGGTTTGCTGGGTCACGGATGGCGGGCCAATAACACCATAGGACGCGCCGTCAGGCTGTGCATGAACAATATAGGACATTTAAAACCGGGGAAGCTCGATACGGCGCTGACAGGCAGGGCGTCCTCCCATACCTTTTATGTGCTGGCCGAAAATGACGCATTAGGCCCCTGGGAACCGTATCACACCGTGCGCGGGTACCGGGCGGAAGACAGTTATGTTACGGTGTCAGGCATTGGTCTGGGCGGCGATTTCACTATTTACGGGGGCGGAACCGGAGGCGCCTGGACAGTGGAGGGCGTTCTCGAAAGCATAATTGATAAAATCGCTCCCAACCGCCTTATGTTCGCTTCCTACATGCCCGGCATCGGTTCAGGGGCTTTTGCCAGGCCTTTCAATTATATATTCGTACTCAGCCCCGATACGGCGCAGGCACTGAAAAAGATGGGATTCACCAGGCAGAGCCTGCAGGATTACATTATCGACAAAACATCGGTTCCCTACGAGGAGTTGAGCGAAGCGGAGATAGAAGGCCTCAAAAGGAGGCTTTCGGAAAAGACCGAGGCCTTTGGCGGTACCGACAACATTCCCGATGACCGCATCCCCGTGTTCTGGGAGAACCTGAAGCCCGGGGGCAAAATCCCCGTCATCGTTTCACCGGAACATCTCAACATTTTTATATCGGGCGATGTGTCCGGATACAATTTCGGAGCGCTCTACCTGCTCGGAGCCCATTCGATAAAGCCTGTTCGATAGCCGCTGAAGTGAAACTTATTCCGGTGTTAAATGGTAGATCATATACGCCCCCGGTGTTTACCGATATGTTTTCCCAATCCCGAAAATACCTCGAAAATTCGTTGTTGTAGGGGCGAAGCCGGACGAGTTGTGTTCACCCTTGTTGCGATAAGCAATGTCGTATGTAGAAGTGAAGAGGGCGAACACAAGGTTCGCCCCTACTGGTTTCGATGTTCACCTTCCGGCAGAATCCAGACAATATAACCAGATCATGGCAAAGGTTGCTGTCGGGAGGGGCGTTCACTCGCTTGCATATTTATCTTTGATGAACGCTTTTGAACGAAGGCGTGATTTTTTAAATGTTTCAAAGGGGGAAAATGGATCTAAATATTCCTGTCGATTTAATGAGAACGAAACATTCTTTGTGGCAAACGTATTCATCTTATGTACGCGCGTACCGGTCCGCGTTCTCGCTGCGGGTGCATTCCGGTGCGTATTGAAAATTCGGGCCTGGCAAAGGGGATACTAAATGGCTGATGAACAATGGACCTGGGTAATGCCGGAATCCAGTGAAAGTAAAAAGAGCAAGATGACTCGTCAGGATGCACATGACAGGGTATCGGGAAATGGGATTTACACCAGGGATGTGTCCCTGCCCGGAATGTTATACGCAAAAGTCTTCACCTCACCGTACTCCGCCGCCAAAATTGTCAGCATGGATACCAGCGAGGCAAAAAAGCTTGTGGGTGTCAGGGATATTCTGACCTACCGGGATCAGGATATTTCGGAAGACGGCGCACCCGGCAGTGAAATCTCCATGGGCTTTAATATTCTGACCCTTGCAGGCACAAGCGATTTTTACCAGCATCCCATGGGGGTCGTCGTTGTGGCGGACAGCGAGGAGATATGCGATAGAGCGCTCAAACTCATTAAAATAGAGTGGGAGGAACTCCCCTTCATCCTGGATATGGAAGAAGCCGCTCGTACGGATGCTCAGGAGATAATGCCTGAAGTAACCCGCATGAGCATGGGAATGGGATTCGGTGGATTCGGCGGATTTGGAGGCTCCGGAGGAGGAAGCAGTAGCGGGCCGAATGTCATAGGCTCGCAAGACAGGGAAGTCGGAAGTGTCGAAAAGGGTTTTGCGGAAGCGGATAAAGTTATCGAATATAAGATTAATAGAGGCATGAACTCCGTGGCGGGCACTGAAGCCATGGTTTGTGTGGCTCAGTGGAAAAACGATTCCATCGATCTTTATGTGCACCACCAGTCCAATCCCCGAAACAGCATCGAGTCCGGCAGTGGCATGCCTTTCGGAGGGTTTGGCGGTCCCAGGGGGCCGGGCGGTTTCGGCAGCCGCGGAGGTCCGGGCGGATTTACGCGGCAGCCCAGCCCGGGCAATCCGTCGCCTGACAGGGCCGGCTATGCGGGTGGCTCTCTATCCACGCAATGGCGAAAGATTAATGTGACCTTCCCCTATCAGGGCTCGTGGTTTGGAGGTCTGGCCTGGCTCGGCTATTCCACCGCATTTGTTCGCATGGCGGCTATCCTGGCACGGAGAGCCGCCGGCAGGCCGGTGAAGCTGCTCTACGATGAAAGCGGCTTCTACTGCGGCGGTGATGAATTCGGGACCTACATCTGCAAAGTGGGCGCCAGGCGTGACGGCACCATCACGGCATATCACTGGAATGTTACCGGGCAGAGAAATCCCGGCATCGACAAGACCTTTGAATGCACCAAAATACCCAACATACGCGGCACCCAGACATGGGCTCTCACCAACAAGGGCTTTACAGAATGCTTCCGGCATGGGGCCGCCTGCTGCGTTCCCCACAATATAATGTTCGACCTGGTTTCCGCGGAGTTCGGACTCGATCCAACCGAAGTGGCCCTGATAAATGATGGCTGCCAGGGGCACGACTGGGAGTGGATTGCCGATTATCAGAAGAAGAATGGGTTCCCGCAGCGGCACAGCCTGAAGGAAGTTATAGAAATAGGCAGGAAAGCCATTGGCTGGGATCGAAAATGGCATGCCCCGGGCACGAAGAAACTGGCCAATGGCAGACTGCACGGGATGGGATTTACTTCCATTAATGAATGGAACTGGGGCGTCGGAATGCCTTTGCCTTCAAGCGCCGGGCTGATGCTGTGCGACGGGAAGTTGACGATTCTCGGGCTGCGCTGTGATATGGGGGTCGATACCGAATCCAGTTATCGCCGTTGTGTCGCGGCCGAGTCGGGAATGAAATACGAGGATGTCCGGATACAGGTGCAGCATGTCGAAAACAGCACCTACTGCCTGGCCCAGCCGGCGAGTTCGGCGGGCACCGTCTCGGCAATGCCGCAGCTTATACAATCCGCACGGGAGATGAAAAAGAGGATCCTGGAACATTTCGTCCGTTCGGCGTCCTCCGGCATGCCCATGATGCCCGGATTCATGTTCGGCGGGAGCGGCAGGGGATTCCCCGGTTCTTCTTCAGGCCGGAATCAAAGCCGTAACATCGAAGATTTTGATGTCCAGGACAGCATGATTTTCGAAAAGGCCGATCCCGACAACAAAACGGCCGTGAGTGAAATCATCGGCGGAGGTATGGGTTTCATGGGCGCCGGCGGTAGTTCCATAATAGTCCATCCTGATTCCAGCGGCTCTGGGGGAATGATGGGCAGCATGATGCGCATGATGATGGGGGAGACCTACATAATGAGTCGACAGGCGCATTTCATCGAGACCGAGGTCGACGTCGAAACCGGAATGGTGTTTGTTACGAACATCGTATGCGTCAACGACGTGGGGCACATTTTCAACCGCCGTGGGTGCGAGGGGCAACAGTACGGTGGCGCGGTCATGGGCCTGGGCAAGAGCGCGACGGAGGAAAAGGTCTATTGTCCCCAGACCGGAGTGGGACTTAATTTCGACCACATCAATTATCATCTTGGAACGATGAACGATTATCCGACCGTTCAATGCTTCCTTAACGAGAGCCATCTCGGATACGGCCCGTACGGCTCGAACGGGATTGGAGAAAACATCGGCGCCGCCATGGCGGGCATCACGTCTTCCGCCATATACAATGCAACGGGAAAATGGATCCTCGATTTTCCTATAACGCCCGACAAGGTTCTCAAGGCACTGGAGAAGATATAGATGCGGGCCGGCACCGGCCCGATTAATTTCATCGGACTTGAATCCGTTTATTAATCTTCTTTCGGAAATGCACAATCAAGGGCAATGGATTCAAACATTATAGGATCAGGCGGATAAAACTGTAGATCCCACACGATGGATTAACCGGAAATGGTCGTCATATGTCAGGATTGTTGCGCCCTCACGAGCGGCGACGGCGGCAATCCATACATCGTTTGTCGGCAGCGGCGTTCCTGCGCTGCGGAGTGCGGCAATGATTTCCGCGTAGATACGGGCTGCTTCGTCATCCACTTCGAGAATTTCAACCATGGGATGGCGTAGGAATTTTCGCAATTCCTCTTCGTTCCTTACACTTTGATTCCCCATTAAAAAACCCGTTCTCAGTTCTCCAAGAACGATAGAAGGAAGTCCGATCCACAGGGCGGACGCGATTATTTCCACAGCGTGCACATTCCCTTTCATAAAATAGCCGTAGCCCGATGTGTCCAGGCATATCCGTCTCACCGCCACTGCTCCTCGTCGATGGTTTCAAATATCGCCGTGGCTGAGACACTGGAAATTGCACGCGATGTGGCACGAAAATTAATCGAAGCGCAATCTGATGTGAAATTGCCGCCTCTTGCCGATCAATTCGATTATCCCCTGATTTTATCGGTCGGTTAACTATGGGCAGACTCGCGGGTTTTAAATATGCGAAGGTTATTAAAAAGCTGCGCAGCTTTGGATTTGTTTTTTATCGAAATGCAGCTGGAAGCCATGAGATCTGGGTCAACCACCAGACAAATCGTTATACAACGATTCCCAATCATCCTGGCGACCTCCCGGAAGGTATACACGACGCGCCATTCTCAAACAGGCAGACATTGAATCCGAGGATTTCCTGAAATCGTAAGGCGGATGTTTTAACTCCTCCATGAAAGTAAGCGAAAGGCAAGCTATTTATCCCTAAGAAATTCAGCGCCCGTTCGGTGCACTTACTTTCCGGTTGACAATGGGAACGGTATCGAATATAAATAATTAACATTATTGTTAATTATTTATATTCGATGAATATTGTTGAGCTGAACAAAATTACAAAATTCTATTTCGGCTGCGAGGATATAGCAAGAGCCCTTGGAATTAGTGTGGCCTCTGCCAAAGTTACCGCAAGCCGGTATACAAGTCAGGGATTTCTTCTCCGGTTTAAAAAAAACATTTACGTACTAAGAGACGTATGGAAATCGGCAACAAGAGGGGATAAAATGCGGTTGGCCAACCTGGGGCAGGTTCCTTCCTACATTTCATTGACGACTGCTTTGGACTACTACCAAATTACTACTCAGATGCAGACAGACTTTATTGAATCGGTGGCTATAAAAAGGTCGAAAGAAATAAGTATGGACGGCAGCGTTTTCAGGTATGTAAAAATGGCCCGAAATCTATACAAAACATTTAATAAGGAAAAAGGTTTTTTTATTGCTACCCCTGAGAAGGCGCTTTTAGACGCTTTCTATCTGATGTCTTACGGCCGTTACAGCTTCGATCTGTCTTCTCTGGATGCAAAAAGGTTGGACCGTCGGGAAATCAAACGTCTCAGCCGTGAGTTTCCCTTAAAGACAGGGAACTTGTTGAAAAGAAATGGATATCTTTAAACAACATGAATTGTTTGAAATAGAGATTCTTGAAATAATGAACAGCGCCAGGATGTTGGAGCCGCTTGTCTTTGGCGGCGGAACCATGCTGAGGCTCTGTCATGAACTGAAAAGGTATTCCGCCGACCTGGATTTTTGGTTTGTTAAAAAGATACCTCAGCGAAAATACTTTGCCGATCTTCAGAGGGTCTTTGAAAAAAATTATGAAATTACTGATGCTGAGATCAAACGTTACACTCTCCTGTTTGAATTAAGATCCGCTCTGTATCCCAAAAGACTGAAAATCGAAATTCGGAGAGAATTGACGGAATGCGATTACCAGAAGAAAATCGCATTTTCCAAATCCGTCACCCGGCAGGTTTTGGTTAAAGCACATACCCTGGAACAAACCATGAAGAATAAATTAAATGCTTTCCTGCAACGCGGGGAGATAAGGGACTGTTTCGATATTGAGTTTCTGATCCGTAGAGGCATTGAATTGCCGGTTAGTTCGGCCCGGGAAGCTTTAAAGCTGAAAGAGCGGATTTCCGAATTTAAAGATATGGATTTCAGCGTGAAACTGGGCTCCATTCTTGATAAAGATATGCGAAGTTACTACATTGAAAACCGGTTCAGCTTTTTGGAAGAGAAACTTTCTGTAATAATTTCAGGTTTATTCCCTGCATAAATCCGGCTACCGATACACCATGCAAAAAGTTGTAAATGAATAGACACACATTTGAGCGTGGGATTTCTTGATGGGAAGGGAGTGGCAGTTAGTTTTCAATCAGCCTTTTGTGCAGAAAGGCTTTGCCGGAATGGGACTTGCGATATATCTCGAAATCTAGGGCATTCCCTTTGTCTGGGAATGCACAGTACCATTCAAGATCCCAAGGGCGATATTTACTGGTATGAGAACTGCTGCCGTGGTTGTGGTGATTGAGGCGGGTTTTTAGGTTAGTCGTGTAGCCGATGTAGGCTTGTTTGGGGAATTTGAAGCTTCTTAAAATATAAACGTAATACATCCTTTCGCCCTTTTATTACTTTCAATGGGCAAGATCATTATTGGTTCAAGATTTTTAAAAGGATTGTTTAGGAGACTATTTCTAATCTACGAAACTCTGATTTAAAGATGTAACTTTGGGCCCGGCTTCGCCCGCCGTAGTTGTTCAAATTTCTGTTACCTGCGAATCTGATTGTTAAATTATATCTGACGACGAAAGGGAAGACGGCTACGCCGGGCAGCCTTCACCAAGACTCCGGCTTGCCAGCCGAAGCCTTGGCGGAGGCTGGTGGAGGTGGCGGGAATCGAACCCGCGTCCGAAGGACTTCAGCGAATAGAGACTACATGTGTATCCGATCCGTTTAGGTTTCGCGGGCGCAGCGTTCGGACCGGCAGGGGCGCCGAACCCGCTAGCCCCTGAGTTTCGGTCGAAATCCCGGGACGGAGAATCCCAACCCAGCCTGCTGAGTGACGCCCCGGCCCGATCACGCAGGCAAGACCGGCGGAACGTAGCCGTCTTAAGCGGCTAAGGCTAACTCATTGTCAGCAATTATGTTATTTCCACGATTTTTACGAGTCGCGGGCAACTCGACATGCCTCTACAGCCTCTTGACCCCCGTCGAATCCAGTTCACCCCCACTATTCAATAATAATATTACAATTATAACGCTTGCTGATGGTTGCGGCAAATACGAATAGAAAAGAGAATTCCAGATAAAAATCTACTCGAGAACTTCCATCAGTGTCATGACCTTCTGCGGGCGCCGTAGTCGTGTGATATTGTCCAGCAGCTGGAATTCGCACCCCGGGCACGATGTGACTACGATATCCGCGCCGCTGGCATCGATGCTGTCGATTTTCTTTTCCGCAATTTTCCGGGAAAGTTCGTAGTAAAGAAGGTTGAACTGCCCGGCCATGCCGCAGCAGCGGCCGGCGTCCGGCATTTCAACATATTGAGCGTCATCCAGAGATTGGAGCATTTGTCGGGGTTGCTTAGTTATTCCGAGATGGCGGTTCAAATGGCACGGATCGTGCCACGTTAACTTTTTTCCCTTTATCTCGGCTGCGGCTTGATAGGCTGAAGCCGGGAGTTCCAGGATATCCGTTATGAACTGGGTGATGTGCCGTATCTTTGCCAGGAAGCGGGTGTAGGCTTCCTGTCTTTCCGGGGTGTCGGCGAGGAAACGATGGTATTCCTCGAATGCACAGGCACAGGTGGCGCAATCGGTTACAACATAGTCGAACGATTCAAATGCGGCTACGTTGGAATCCGCGATTTTTCTTCCCGTTTCGAAATCGCCCCCGCCCAGAAACACCGGGGCGCCGCAGCAGCCCTGCCCCTTGGGCAACACGACCTCCACGGAGCGGCGCGTGAGAAATTCGATGGTTTTTTTGCCGAGATGCGGCGTAACGTATTCGTTCATGCAGCCGGGGAAGTAGCCGATTCTCAATTCGGATTTTAATCCGCCAGGCGGTTTGTTCACGACAGGTACCTGACGGCGTAAAAATTTTCGAGCGATAGAAGGTATCTGTCGTCCATGGCTAATACCCGACATGAAATTCGGCAGGTGCCGGAGGGTGCCGTTTGTCTTCGGCATGAATACAGACTGGGCGAGGGAGGAAACTTTCAGCAGGTTTCCGAAAAGCCTGCGGTTGGGCAACAGGTTCCGATAGACAAAGCCGTACGGGAATTTTACTCCCTTATTGCGCGCCATATCCGCCCTTGCGGCGACAATAAGTCGCGGGATATGGGCTTTGGCAGGGCAGCTTTCCGTACAGGCTCCGCAGGAGGCACACTTATACAGGCGGTCGGCCAATTCGCTGTTGAGTTCCAGTTCACCGGCGAGCAATCCTTTAATCAGCTCGTTTTTGCCCCGTGCAACGCTCGATTCTATCCTTTCCTCCTGGTATACAGGGCACACAAAGGAACAGAATCCGCATTTCATGCACTGTTCCGTTTCATCCTCGAATTGTCTTAATTCCTTTAATAGATCGTCGCTCATTCCCGTTCCCAGATTTTGTCCG
Source organism: Acidobacteriota bacterium (assembly GCA_016934295.1). GTDB lineage: Bacteria > Acidobacteriota > UBA6911 > UBA6911 > UBA6911 > UBA6911. The sequence continues at coordinate 209 of JAFGTD010000224.1, read as the reverse complement.
GATTCATGATGTTCTCAGGATCCAGAACGGCTTTAATGCTTTTCATAATTTCAATCGCTCTCGGATCGAGCGCTCTGGACAGCAATCGTTGTTTTTCCAGCCCGATCCCGTGTTCCCCGGAAAGGGTTCCGCCCAGTTCCAGGGCCGCTTCGAAAATCTTCGTCAAAGTATCGTGCAGCCGGTCCAGATCGTCTTTTTCCCGGCTGTTG
>JAFGTD010000223.1 GCA_016934295.1 Acidobacteriota bacterium | reverse complement strand
TTTTAGGCGCGTAGCTCAGGGGGAGAGCACTTCCTTGACGCGGAAGGGGTCAGCGGTTCAAATCCGCTCGCGCCTACCAAAAAATATGCACTCTTCATTGGAATGATGAGTCAATGCATGCTGCCTTTCGGACCTGAATCGCTCCTCCCGCCCAATTTAGGATTGTTGACCGGGATAGATTCTTTATCTTATCCCGGATGTGCCGATAGGCAAGAGTGGGTACAATGAAAATGCCGTTGAAAATCAGATATGCCGACGGAACCAAAGGCGAAATTTCGGATCCCGATGCGGCTCTGGAAATCTACCGCCACAGCATGTCCCATCTCATGGCGGCGGCAGTATGCAGCCTGTTCCCAGGGACGCACCTGGGCATCGGACCGGCAATAAGCGACGGATTTTATTACGATTTCGACAGGCCCGAACGTTTTGTGGAGGAGGATCTTAAAAAAATTGAAACGAAGATGAAGGATCTTATCGCGGAAAACCTGAGCTTTGAGCCCTTCATTATTTCGAAAGAGGAGGCGATGGACTCTTTCTCCGGATGGGGAGAGAACCTGAAGGTAGAGTTGATACAGGAAAAAGCCTCAGAGAAGCTTTCCTGCTATCGTCTTGGCGATGTCGTCGATTTCTGCACCGGTCCGCATCTTGTCGAGACGGGACTTATCGATCCCGACAGTTTCCATATCCTCAATATCGCAGGTTCCTACTGGAAGGGGGATGAGAATAACCGCCAGTTGCAGAGAATTTACGGTACGGCGTTTCTGCAGCCCCAGGATCTCGAGGATTACCTCCGGCGGCTTGAAGAGGCCAAAAAACGCGATCACAGGAAACTTGGCAGGGAGCTTGACCTGTTCAGCATTTCAGAAGAGGCGGGTTCCGGATTGGTTTTCTGGCATCCCAAAGGGACGCGGGTCCGTCATATTATCGAGGATTTTCTCAAAACGGAACTGTATCGGCGTGGATACGAGTTTGTGACAACGCCCCATGTGGCGAGAGATGTTTTATGGAAAACGTCCGGGCACTATGAGTACTATCGTCAAAACATGTACGCGTTTAACATTGATGACGAAGAATTTGTAATCAAGCCGATGAACTGCCCGGGACATATCCAGATTTATAAGACCCGGATGCGGAGTTACCGTGACCTGCCGATGAGATATGCTGAATTCGGTACCGTGTATCGGTACGAAAAAAGCGGTGTCTTGCACGGAATGCTGCGCGTGCGGGGATTCACTCAGGACGACGCGCATATTTTCTGTACCCGGGATCAGGTTTATAAAGAAATTTCGGATCTGATAGACTTGGTTTTGTATATAATGAAAAGTTTCGGATTCGACCAGTACAAGGTTGAATTGTCCGTCAGGGATGAATCCCGGAAAGAGGATTATGCCGGGACCGAAGAAGACTGGGAAATGGCGGAGGACGCCCTGACCCGATCCTTGCGCGACAGGGGAATTGAATGGACCCGCATGGAAGGTGAAGCGGTTTTTTACGGGCCCAAGATTGATGTTAAGCTGATTGACGCGATCGGGCGCCCGTGGCAGTTATCGACGGTCCAGTTCGATTTCACCCTGCCGAAACGCTTTGATCTTTCGTATATCGGTTCGGACGGATCGGCGCATCAGCCCGTCATGCTGCATCGGGCCCTGCTCGGATCTGTGGAACGTTTTCTGGGTGTGCTTATTGAGCACTATGCGGGGGCTTTCCCCATCTGGCTGGCCCCGGTACAGGTGGTGATCATACCTATTTCGGAGCGCCACCAGGAATACGCCGGTGAAGTGATGCAGCGCCTCGTTGAAGCGGATATCCGGGTGGAAATCGATGACCGGAACGAAAAGATGGGGTACAAAATACGAGCGGCGCAGACAGATAAAATTCCTTACATGCTTATTGTCGGCGACAAAGAACTGCAGTCGAAAGAGGTATCTGTGCGTAACCGTTTTCAAGGGGATGAGGGCTCTCAACCTCTTGAAGGCTTTTTGGAAAAGATTGAGGGATTCATAAAAACCCGGGCGGTGCAGCCTTGAACCGCATTCCCCACAGGGTTTCGTGCAAGCGAAGCGACTTTAGAAGCGAAACGATAGGGGCAGTGCAGAGTGCCTTGCATGCGCGGTCCATTATGCCGCCACAGTTGGAAGCGTGTGAGATGCGGGCTAAGGCCTTAAGCCTGGAGTGCCCTCTAAACTAAAGGAGGTTGCCAATCACAACAGCCAAGCAGATCAGGGTTCGTGTTAATGAATTGATCCGAGCCAAGGAAGTCCGGGTTGTCGACGAAGAATCCGGACAGTTGGGGATTATGGCCACGGAAGAAGCCATGGCCATCGCACGGGGCAAGGATATGGATCTTGTCGAGGTAGCTCCCGCAGCGACCCCCCCCGTATGCAGGATCATGAATTATGGCAAGTTTCAATACCAGAAAAGCAAGCGGGCCCACGAGGCCAAGAAGAACCAGAAACAGGTCGTTGTAAAAGAAGTGAAATTCCGACCTAAAACGGAAGCGCATGATTTTGAGTTCAAGAAGAAGCATATTCTTCGCTTTCTGTCGGAAGGGAATAAGGCAAAGGCGACTATCATTTTCCGCGGCAGGGAAATGTCGCACCAGGAATTGGGGCGCAAACTGATGGGAAAACTGATTGAAGATCTGAAAGATATTGCGGATATCGAACGGCCGCCGAAAATGGAAGGATATGCCTTGGTAACCATTTTTATGCCCAAAAAGCATTAATTGGAGCCTTCGGTCGCGAACCGGAGGCCTGATGTAATTCGGGAGAAATATTTGTAATGCAGAAGACATCCAGGAGTGCTGCGAAACGATTTAAAGTAACGGGAACAGGAAAGATTATGCGCCGCCATAGTCATGCCCGTCATATTCTGACTAAAAAGCCCCGGAAACGCATGCGAAAGTTAGTCGACAGCGCTTTGGTCAGCCGGTCGGACTATAAGCGGGTTAAAAAAATGCTGAATATATGATATCCCCTATGTTCTGTGGAGTAAAAGAAGATGCCTAGAGTAAAAAGAGGAAACAAGCGTATCCAGCGAAGGAAAAAAATCCTGAAGCTGGCAAAAGGATACCGACTGACTAAAAGCAAACTGCACCGATCGGCGAAGGAATCCGTCGATCGTGCGCTTCGTTTTGCCTATCGGGATCGACGCAATAAAAAGCGCGATTTTCGACGCCTGTTTATCATCAGGGTCGGCGCTGCGGCGCGGCAGAACGATCTTTCCTACAGCAAGTTTATGAACGGCTTGAAAAAAGCGAGTATCTCTCTGGACCGTCGAGTGCTTGCCGAGATTGCAATCAAAGATCCGGAAACCTTCGCTCAGATCACCGAGCGTGCAAAAGCGGCGCTGACGGCTGCCTGAAAATCACCGTCATCCTGTTTTCAATAATATGAGCGCCCGGGTGTTTTTTCACTCCGGGCGTTACTATTTAAAACCGTTGAACGTTGAACCCTGAACCTTGAACGGTGAACGTTTTTAATGCTTGAGGTTGCCATGAGTCAGTCCATTGAGGGGCTACAAAAGCGTTTTGACGAGGATTTCGCGGCGATTACCGATATGGATACATGGAAATCCGTACGGGACAAATTCCTCGCCCGGGAAGGCGGCATCATCACGACCGGGATGAAAAGATTGCGGGAATTGCCGAAGGAAGAACGCCCCGTATTCGGGCAGGCAATGAACCGGCTGCGGTCTTCCGTCGAGAAGCAACTGCAGGAGCGGTACGCCGAGTTAAAAAAGGCGGCTATAACCGGCGGTCAAAGGCATCTGGATGTGACAAGGCCGGGTTTCCCGTATGCACTCGGAAGCGCGCATCCCATCAAGCGCCTGCAGGCGGACATTGAACAGATATTGGTGAATATGGGCTTTCGGCTCTTTGACCTGCCCGAAGTCGAACGGGATTATTACAATTTCGAGGCATTGAATATGCCGCCGAACCATCCTGCCCGCGACGAGCAGGACACCTTCTATTTCGACGACACAATGCTCCTGCGCACCCACTGCACTTCGGTCGATGTCCATGCCATGGAAGGGCTGCGACCGCCGATCCGGGCCGCCAGTACCGGCAAGGTATACCGGCGCGATCCCTTCGACGCCACGCATTCCCCGATGTTCTACCAGGTTGACGTCGTTGTTATCGATGAAGGCATTACCATGGGGGATATGAAAGGGATGCTGGAAGTGTTTCTCAAGCAGGTTTTTCATTCCGATATCAAAATGCGCCTGCGCCCCGGATTTTTCCCGTTTGTCGAGCCGGGAGCGGAAGTGGATATCAGCTGTATTTTCTGCAACGGAGCCGGGTGCCCGACATGCAAGCAGAGCGGCTGGATCGAGATCCTCGGCGCCGGAATGTGTCATCCGAAAGTGCTGCGCATGTCCGGAATCGACGATTCCCGGTATACCGGTTTTGCCTGGGGCATGGGTATCGACCGGGTTCCAATGCTCAAATATGGGGTGGAAGATATCCGGCTTCTCTTCGACAACGATCTCAGGTTCCTGGAGCAATTTTAGTGCATGAGGGAACTTTTAGACGGGAGTACGTTTCATGAAAATCAGCACCGAGTGGCTTGCCGAATATGTCGAAATCCGGGAAAGCCCCCAAAAGCTGAAGGACGATCTTTCCATGATCGGGCTGCTGGTGGAGGCGATCGAGGAGGCGGAAGGAACGTCCATTCTGGAGGTTGAGGTGACATCCAACCGCCCGGACTGCCTGAGCCATATAGGGATTGCAAGAGAACTGGCGGCCCTGTATGACCGGCCTTTACGATTTCCCGAAACTCAGGAAACGCTCCGCATCGAATCCGACCGTATCCCGTTTGAAATCGAAATCAGGGATCCCGAGCTTTGCCCGAGATATACGGCGCTCGTTCTTGACGGCATCCGGGTCGGAGAATCGCCGGACTGGATGCAACGGCGCCTGGTAGCGGCGGGAATGCGTCCCTTGAACAATATTGTGGACATTACCAACTACGTGCTCCTTGAGATGGGACACCCCCTGCATGCTTTCGATTACGACATCCTGCGTCAGGCGAGAATCGTGGTGGCAAAAGCCCGGAATGGGGAAAAGATGTACACGCTCGACGGTGTCGAACGCGAATTGGACGCCGACATGCTGCTGATCAATGACGGGGAAGGTCCGGTGGCGATCGCGGGTGTTATGGGCGGGATGGAATCGGAGATCTCCCTGTCCACCACGCGTGTCCTGCTGGAATCCGCTTATTTCAGGCCCGACTCCATAAGACGGACATCCAAGAAACTCGGACTGTCCACCGAATCGAGCTATCGATTCGAGAGAGGCGCCGATTGGAACAACACGGTTCCGGCTGCAGGACGTGTCTGCCGTTTAGTGGAACAGTTGGCAGGGGGGCGCATAGCCGGCAATATTCAGGATGTTTACCCGAAGAAAAAGGAACCGGTCTGCATCGAGCTGAAAAGAGAAAACGCGTCTTCTTTAATTGGGGTGACGATGGAGAGGGAGTTCATAGAATCGACACTCTCCAGGCTGAATTTCAAGCTTGAAGAAAACGGGACCGATTCCTGGAGCGTTACCTGCCCGACATACCGGGCGGATATGGAACTGGAGGCGGATCTTATTGAGGAACTGGCGCGCTTCTACGGGTACCAGAATATTCCCACGACACTGCCGCCGTGCAGAAACGTGGGGCGGTATTCTCCGGTTTATAAGCTGGAAAATACTATAAGGGAAATCCTGATCGGCCTCGGTTTCAATGAAGCCATAAATCTCAGTTTCGCGGATGAGTCGGATTCGGAGGAGTTTTCGACCGGTTCGGACGAACGGGTTGGAGTGCGAAATCCTCTTACGGAAGATATGAAGTATATGCGGACTGTGCTCGCACCGGGATTGGTGCGGTCGGTAAAACGGAATTTCAATATGGACCGGCGGCTTGTCCGGCTTTTTGAGATCGGCAAAGTATATCGGCGCGGTCCCGATGGAACTCCGAAAGAGCGCAACATGCTGGGGATTATCGGTACGGGCGGCTTTACGGAACAAAACTGGAAACAACCGGATGCAAGTTTCGATTTCTTTCATATGAAAGGAACGCTCTTAACAATTCTGCGCGGTCTCAGGATACATTCCTACGAGATCGAACCCACCGATGCATTCCGCTGGCTGAATCCGACCGATGCGGCAGTTCTCGAAATCGATCGGAAGCAGGTCGGTGTGATGGGTTCGCTTTCCGCCTCTCTCGAAGAAAAATATAAATTGCGACAGCCGGCCTTTCTGGCTGAGATCGAATTTGAATCCCTGGCGGAAAACGCCTTTGCGCCGATGAATTTTGAACCTCTTCCCAGATATCCTTCTTCGGAGCGCGATATATCCATTGTCGTAAGCCGGGATCTGGCTTACCGTAAAATTCAAACCTGCGTGGCGGATATAAAAATCGCGGAACTGGTGAAAATCGCCCTTGTGGACGTGTACGAAGGGGATAAAATCCCTTCAGGTAAAGTGAGCCTGACTCTCAGGCTTACTTTCCAGGACAGGGGAAAAACCCTTACGGTTGACCGGGTGCAGGATTTTGTTGATACTGTTTTATCATCCTTATATAAGACTTACGGAGCGGAGCTCAGATCCAAATGAATGAAACAACACTACAATCGGAACCATCGGGTCTTGAACGATTCAGCCACCTCGAAGACAAGATCTTTCGGCTGGTGGAGGAATTTAAAGCTGTTCGCAGGGAGAATGAAACCCTGCGCGCCGAGAACCAAAAATTGAGAGATGAAATCGGCGAACTCCAGGGCAACGAAAATAAGGTGCAGGAGGATCTGGTTCAGTTTCAGAAGGAGCGCGCGGAGCTGAAAGAGCGGGTTGAAAAAGCCCTGACACTGATCGCCTCACTGGAAGCGCGTGAAACGGTCTAACCCTTAGTGTCCGGTACCTTTTCCCGCTGCGGGACGGGGGCAAGCGTATGAGCGAAGAGCCGGAAATTACTTCTGTTCGAGTAACAATTTACGACCGGGAATATACCTTACGAACGCCGGGAAACCCGGAGCGGCTTCGGGCGGTATGCGCCGATCTTGACAAGCGCATGCGTGAAGTGGCGGCGTCGACAGGATCGGTGGATACGTTTAAGGTGGCCGTTCTGGCGGCGCTCAGCCTGGCCGATGACCTGCAGCGATCCAGGGACGAGTTGAAGAAATTTGACGAATCGGTCGGACGGCGGTCGATCGCGTGCGTCTCGATGCTCGACAGGGCGCTAAAATAAAAAGCCGTACTAACGTGTGAACGTGCTAACGTCCTAACGTGAAAAACCACTCCTCTATAATTCGATCATACAATAGATCTGTTGTAACGATAACGTGGTTGCGTGACGCCTTGTATCCCGTACTAACGTGCTAATGTCCTAACGTGCTAACGAGGGTCGCGGGATTTGGATATTTGGTGGATAAATGGGGAAGGGGATGAAGGATTGCTGGATCCTGATTTACCCGTCTGATTGTATGTATATAAAGAGATGTGCTTCAACCGTATGCTAAGCGAAACTTAGCGTGGCGGCTGTAAACGCGTGTTAGGCACTAATACACCTTGAACTTGACAATGCCTAGCGCGAAAGCGCCTGATTCATTGAAGTTTGCCCAAATATTGTTGTAAATGTTGGCATTTATTGAACCAGGTGCTGGATTTAAGACTTTTTGTTCTTCCTGCGAGAGTTTTCTGTTGAATTGAAATCCGGCGACCTTGCTTCCACTACCAGTAGTTGTTTCTGTTAATGGTTTTCCAATAATGGCTTCGATCTCAGGCTGAGAGATACCCAAACAGAATTGTCCAATACATGGACGAAGATCATAATCTGTTTCCGCACAGGTAAAGCCGGCAGTAATGTTTCTAATCTGAATCTCTCTTATGATTCCATTGTCTCCCTCAGAACTGCTCGAAAATATTACAGCAACTCCGGATTCAGCTTTGTAACAATAACCGTATTGGTGATGTCCATATGGTATTTCGAAAAGATCTGCCGCGCCGAACTTAGATTTAACTTCTTCGAGCGTTGACTGAAGAAGCACTATGCCGTTATAAGAAGATGGCAATGGATCAGACGCGATAGCAAGAAATGGAATACATACCAAGATGAGAGATCTTCTGATCATAACATTCTTCAGCCTTACATTTATACAGTCTGCATAAAATGGTAAAAGCAGACGGAACATATTCCTGTAATTTTTTGCTGTTTTTCTTGGTACGAGTTTACCATAAAAATCATAAATCGTAACATCTCCTATTGGACCCACCATTTATCCGTCATATAGCCGAATGGCGGGGCCTTCGTTACTACATTAGCACGTTCGCACGTTCCCACGATCCAACGTTCAACAACGCTTTTTTCTTTTAACGTGCAACGATCAAACGTTCAACTTGCAACGGTATTTTGTTCAGAATGTAACGGGAATATTTAGTCTTTCGATACTTTGTGCCAGCCCGCTTTCCTCGTCAATCTCTATGATAGCTCCGCAGATTCGTAGATTGCCCGATGCGGGCTCCAGACGGTTCGGCATCTGCCTCAGGAAACGGTCGATGGAAAGATCCGGGATCGATCCGATCACGGAATCGTGCGGTCCGGTCATGCCGATATCCGTAATGAACGCTGTTCCGTTCGGAAGGATCCGTTCATCAGCCGTCTGTACATGGGTGTGTGTGCCGATAACGGCGCTGACGCGTCCGTCGAGATACCAGCCGAACGCCTGCTTTTCGGAGGTCGCCTCGGCATGGAAATCCACGACAATAATCGGAGTCTGTATGCGGAGTTTTTCAATCGCCCCGAGCCCGATGGTGAAAGGGCAGTCGATGTCCGGCATGAACACCCGTCCCTGAAGATTTATGACGCCGATCCTCACGCCGCAGTTGGTGTCCCCGATGTAAATGCCGGTTCCCGGGGTTTTGGGAGGATAGTTATGGGGACGGAGCAGTCGCGGCTGCTCCGCAAGATACGGGATGATGCCGCGCTTGTCCCAGATATGGTTGCCCGATGTCAGCAGGTCTATTTCGGAGTTCAGAAACTCGTCGGCGATTTTGGGTGTAACGCCGAATCCGGCAGCGGCGTTTTCAATATTTGCTATGCAGAAGTCTATGCGATGTTCCTGCAGAAGTCCGTGCAGCTTTTCCTTGATCAGTCTTCTGCCGGGTTTGCCGAATATGTCCCCAATGAATAAAACTCTCATTTATCCTTCACATTTCAAAGTCCAATCATGAACCCAATTAAATGTCCCTTTGGAGATGCTAATCCGGGATAAAGGGCGGGCAAATAAAAACCCCCGCGCCGCCGTGTGGCTCATCTATTTGAACCTTGTTACCAAGGGGGTGCTCTGCATACTGCTTCAGGCAGACAAGTTCTTCAGTAAACAAGTTTACCGAAGGAAAGCCCGCACACGGCCCTATGACACGAACTCCCATCAAATAGAATGTTGGCTCAAATAACTTCTTGCCATCACCAACATTGCAGGGGCTCTTCAATGATACTCACAGCCGATATCGGCGGTCAACAACCATCGGATAAAATTAATACTCCGTGTGAACGTGCTAACGTGCTAACGAGAGTCCCGGTATTGGAATCTCTGATGAATGAATGGGGAGAGTGATGATTGAGGGTGCGCTCTTGAATCCCTTGTACGAACGAATGGAATGACGGTTTTTCTTACAGAATGGACCAATCCTTTATTTTTACCAGATACCATTTCCCATCGATTCTGCGAAAGTAGTAGTACATCTGGAATCCGCTTTCAATGCCCAGATATGCAAAGACGCGCTCATCGGTTTCTCTCGGTTCAGCTTCAAATAATTTGGCTTCAAAATTGTCAAATATCTGTACACGGTACGTTCCGTCTGAATTGTAATGGAAATCATTATGCTTCCAGTCGCTTCGATCGACTTGAACCGTTTCTTCAATAAAATCGCCGAGAGGTTGCGGGTCGACAGCCAAGACAATTTTTACAAGAGGAAACTGTATTCTTTCTAATTGAAATTCCTTATCAGACGAGAACGTTGCGAAAAACTCGCTAAATTTTTCCTTAGCCTGTGTTTGACCTACAACATTGCTGAAAGGGAATATTAAAGCGAAAATGAGCAAAAGGGCTGGATTTATCTTCATTGCCTTCTCCATTTATCCGTCATAAAGCCGAACCCCGGGATTCTCGTTAGCACGTTAGCACGTTCACACGGCAATCAAGGTTTTACGAAACCACGACAACGTAACAACAATTTAATGGACAGTCGAATAACAGAGGAGTGGTTTTTCACGTTAGCACGTTAGTACGTTAGCACGTTCACACGGTATTTAAAGATAGGCCTCTAAAGCCCGCGCGGTATGTGACTTCTCACACTCCACCAACTCTTCGGGTGTACCTTCGAAGACGATCTGTCCGCCTTCTTCGCCCCCTTCCGGGCCGAGGTCGATGATCCAGTCGGCTGTTTTGATGACGTCGAGATTGTGTTCAATGACAACCAGCGAATTCCCGGCGCCGAGCAGCTTGTCGAATGCAGCGAGAAGCTTCCGGATGTCGTCGAAATGCAGTCCCGTGGTCGGTTCGTCGAAGATGAAAAGTGTGTTTTTGGCTCCGGCACGGGAGATATAGGTCGCCAGTTTGATTCTTTGCGCTTCACCTCCGGACAGGGAGGTTGCCGACTGCCCCAGGCGCAGGTATCCCAGTCCGATTTCTTCCAGGAGACGAAGCTTGCGCAGGAGACCGGCGTTGCCGGCAAAAAAATCGATCGCTTCCCGGACGGTCAGGTCCAGTACTTCAGCAATATTCCTGCCCTTGTAGCTTACTTCCAGTACGGAGCTTTTAAATCGTCTGCCCTTGCAGTCTTCACAGGTCAGTTCCACATCGGCCAGAAACTGCATTTCGACCGTCACCGTGCCGTTGCCCTGGCAGGTTTCGCACCGCCCGGCCGCCAGGTTGAAGGAAAAATGACCGGGGCCGAATCCCCGGCTGTAGGCGTCCCGGGTTCCTGCGAAGATTTTGCGAATATCGTCGAAAGCCTTTGTATAAGTGGCGGGATTGGATCGGGGCGTTTTCCCGATAGGCGACTGGTCCACAAGAATGACATCGGTAATCCGTTCGGCTCCCCGGATGGCATCGAATCCGTCGGGGGATTCCTTGAGTTCTCCCTTTGCTTTTTTTACGGCTGCATAAAGAACATCATGCACGAGGGTGGATTTTCCGCTGCCGCTGACCCCGGTTATGCAGACCAGCAACGAAAGGGGAATTCGTATGTCCAGGTTTTTCAGGTTGTGTTTCCGGGCGTTGAAGAGTTCGATCTGTTTCCCTTTCTTCCTTTTCCTGCGGAAGACGGGAACAGGAATTTTGAGTTTTCGGCCAAGATATTTGCCGGTAAGGGATGCGGGATTTTTGGCCAGGGAAGCGTAGTCTCCCTGGTACACCACTTCGCCTCCCAGTTCCCCGGCCCGGGGACCCAGGTCGACAATGTGATCGGCCGATTTCATGATTTCAGCATCATGCTCGACTACCAGGACCGTATTTCCCAGGGATTTCAGGCTTTGCAGTATATCGATCAGCCTCCGGCTGTCTCTGGGATGCAGGCCGATACTGGGCTCGTCGAGAACATACAGTGCGCCTACCAGCGTGGATCCAAGGGCGGTAGCCAGCTGAATTCTCTGGGATTCTCCTCCGGACAGCGAGGAGGACAGCCTGTCGAGGGCGATATAGCCAAGACCCACCCGGACCAGAAGGTCCAGCCGGTGGTTGATTTCCGACAATATCCTTTCCGCGATAGCCTTTTGCTCCGATGTAAGTTCCAGGCCGGCGAAGAAAACCGCCGCGTTCCGGATTGTCATACGCATGATTTCAGTGATCGGTTTCCCGCCCAGGAGCACGCAACGGGCTTCGGAACGTAATCTTTCTCCATGGCATGCGAGGCATGGCGCGTAGCCTCGATAGCGGCTGATGAAGATGCGGACATGCATCTTGTATTTCTTGCGTTCCAGGTACTCAAAGAATCCCAGGATGCCCGGGAAGCCTTTATGCCCGTTTATGATTTTTTCACGCTGCGCTTCGGCCAATTCGTTCCATGGTTCATTAACGGGGATAGTTTCCCTCGAGGCGAACTGCAGCAACCGGTTCTGGAGATTGCGGTAGCGCGGTTTGGACCATGGAGCGACGGCGCCCTCCGCCAGACTTTTGGATTTATCCGGAATGACCAAATCGAAATCCAGGGTCATGGTATTGCCGAAGCCCTGGCATTCGGGGCACGCTCCGAACGGGTTATTGAAGGAAAAGAGCCTGGGTTCGGGCTTCCGGTAACGGATACCGCACAGCTGGCACTCGAATGCATCACTGAATTTTATCAGTGTCCCCGCAGGGTGCCGGAGCCATCGTATCTGGGGATGCTTCCGTTCGAGCATGCGCTCCGTCTCGTCAGGATTGTCCGACAACAGGATAAGTTCTATGTGACCTTCGGATTCCCTGCTGCACACTTCGATGGAATCCACCAGTCTTTCCCGGATATTTTCACGGACGACCAGCCGGTCGACCACGATATGGGCTTCCCCTGTTTGACTTTTCCTGAGAGCCTCAACCGACTGCGGGAGATCCACCAGATCATTGTCGATCAGCAGGCGGACGAAACCCTGTCGTTCGAGACCCGGCAGCATTACCGCGAGACGATCTTCCGGACGACTTCCGTTTGGGGGAGTTCTTTTGCTCCGGCGTGACCGGGGTGCGGATCGGGATTGCTCCGGTTCATCCAGATCGAGTCGTATGCACAGGTAAAAACGCTGTCCTTGGGGCAGAGACAGGATGAAATCGGCTATTTTCCCGGGAGTGTCTTTTTCGACGATCCGACCGCACGAATAGCAATGGGTCGTGCCGATGCGGGCATACAAAAGGCGAAGGTAATCGTTGATTTCCGTGACTGTTCCGACCGTGGATCGCGGATTTCTGACGTAGTTTTTCTGCCGGATGGCCAGGGCCGGGCAGATCCCTTCGATTTCATCAACATCCGGGCGGTCGATTCTTTCCAGGAACTGCCGGGCATAAGCGGACAGGGAGGCGATATAGCGGCGCTGTCCTTCCGCGTAGAGGGTATCGAAGGCGAGACTGCTTTTCCCGCTGCCGGACACACCCGTTACTACGGACAGGGAGTTCAGGGGAATCCGAACCGTGATATTTTTCAGATTGTGAACCTTCGCGCCCCTGACGACGATGGCGTCCTGCTGTGCTTTGCTCAACGGGAATACTCCAAAAATAGAAATGTTATGGGTGGGGGGGAGTCCTGTCAACTGAGGAACTGAAAGCATCGTACTAACGTGCTAACGTGCTAACGGGAGTTCCGGGATCCGGATACTCGACGGATAAATGGAGAATCCGATGGGAGATGTTACGAATTATGATTTCTGTGATAAAATCATTAAAATAATTAAAGCGAAAATATTATTGGGATACATGCCGTCTGTCTCAAAGGGAATCGTAAAGGAACTTGGGCGGTCAAAGTCAGTGGAAACTGGCGAATTACATTCAAGATTAAAAACGGTGATGCCTTTGATTTAAATTTTGAAGATTATCATTAGGAGAAAAAATGGTTATGTATAATCCGCCTCATCCTGGCGAAATTATAAGGGAATTTTGTGTGGAACCACTTCATGTCAATGTTACGGAAGCGGCAAGAGCGCTTGGAGTTACGAGAAAGACTTTTTCTGCACTATTAAATGGCAGAGCCGGGATCAGCCCTGAAATGGCATTAAGATTATCAAAAGTATTTGGCCGGTCACCTGAAGGCTGGCTTAAGCTTCAACTCCAATACGATCTTTGGAAAACAAAACAATCTGTTGATGTTGGCAATTTGAAGCGTATTGAGGCAGCTTGAGTCCATTTTCGGATAACCACGGCATAGAGCAGCAGGACGCGCAAATAACGCGCGCCTCTCATGCCGGGCGTTCTACTGCTGGAAAGATAAATGGAAAAAGCAACTGGAGATTCATGGAAGTCCGTATCTCTTCCAAACGAGTATATACTTTTACTATCAACTTTTTTGCATTTAACATGGTAAGTAGGTTTGCGCCGCGCGGCCTGGCGACTTATATATGAATGTGCAACCGCCATGTTAACCCGGATTATTCATGAAGGTTTGTAGCGAAGCGGTGCAGACGGGCGTGGATACAAGGCGCGCGACTGAAGACCCCGCAGGCGT
>JAFGTD010000015.1 GCA_016934295.1 Acidobacteriota bacterium | reverse complement strand
TTATTTCGTTTTTACATGCTTACACCCTCCGCCACTATCCCGTGTTGAGAAAATGGCGCCCTTTCATAATGCGTAAGATAAACCTGGACACCCATTTCTTGCCGACGACTGCCGACGGTATAGCGAAAACCTGGACACCCATATTCTGTTTTGAGCCTGGACGCAGCGAAAACCTGGACCCCCACTTTCAGTCGGCAGTCTGCAGTAGGCTGACAAAACAATGGGTGTCCATGATTAAGATCCATCGGTTTTGTTGTTCGTTCGATGAATGAATCATTTCTTGCTGCCGACTGCAGACTGTATTGTCCAGAGGGCGAACACAAGGTTCCCCCTACGACGGATCATCGATATATATTTTTATGATAATATTCATTTTTAAAGGTTTAGCGGAGGAGGGGAATTATGAAACTGGGCGTTATTGATTATATCGACTGTGCACATTATATTCCGGGACACGATAAATGCGGATCCCTTCACGGGCATACCTACAAGGTGGAGGTCGTGATAGAAGGGGACAACAAATCCGGCATGATTATAGACTTCGCGGAATTGAAGAAGTCCATTAAGGAAACGCTGAGCCTGTACGATCACAAAACCCTTAATGAAATCCTGGAGTTCCCGTCTGTCGAGAATATTTGCGAATCCATTAAAAGCAAGCTTAGCGAATGCATTCCGTTTCCGCTCACTCTTCGTGTCTGGGAAGGTCACGGGAAATGGGTTGAGATGTGAACATTAAAGCTTCGTTGCACGTTGGAATGTTAAACGTTGCACGTTAAAACCAACTGCTTCGTTGCACGTTTATACGCTGATTGGATTGCCGGGATGATGGCTCTGACCTGCAACGTTGATAGATGCTTCTTTTAAAAAGCGTTCGAACGTTTCAACCCGCCGTTATTTTTCCTCTAAAACAGTATAGGTGGATGGGTTAAAAAGAAGGCGGGCCAACCGCAGGTCCGATTGGATCAGGTTCGAGACAATTTCCTCCGCTTCCCCGGGTTGGGCCGGAACAGTCCAGCCGTACTCCCCGTTCAGAACTTCCGCAAGCTGGCGCAGGGAGGCGAGACTCGTTTTCCCGTCCCCTTTGGGATCCATAGGTCTCGCCGATACATAGTTTAAGAACTGCCTGAAAGCCTTCCGGATATTAAAATCGACGGCATCCATCTTTATTGTTTTGGTATAGCGAAATGGGATTTCATCTTCTCGAGGCGATATGAAGTCCACTATCAGCGTTATTTTATCTTTGTTTTCCTGAGACAAACTTCCCATTACAGACCATTCTGAATTAAGCCAGTTTGCGACATAGGCGGCGGACTCCTGATCGATTGTCCGGGAACTGCCGGTGGATTCTATCGCGAACCGCATTGTTTCCCATAAGGGCACGGGATCCATTCCCTCAGCTTTTTCACTGATCTTAGCCATCATAATAGGCATTGCCATGGAAGCCCACCGGAGGCCTTCATCGCCTTCCGGTGTATTAAAAGGAAGGAATGCAACCCGGACGGGGGCGGAAGGCATGACCGCTTCCTTCTTTCCCCTGAAAAGGCAGGCGGATTGAAGGAATACGATCATAACGGCTAAAGCCAGGATCCTTATGTGTCCGCATCCTTTTGTGGAAAGCATGCAATGGGGCGTATCTTTCCGGCGGATGCAGGCGGTTTTGTTGTCATTCGGCATTATCGGCTGATCTCCATTATCCAAACGTCCCAGTCTACAGGCCGGCGAAATGGTCGATCCGGCAGAATACGGTCTGTTCGCTGCGAACGGTCCCGACCCGGATCCGGTGCGACGGCGGGCGTGCCGCGGGATATGGGGCGGGTAAATTGCACGGAGTATTCCTATCATAACTTTTACAAACACGCAAATCCGAACCATTGGTTGCAGAGAACACAAATTAATTATCGTTTCCCGTTTCCCGTTTCAGGTTTCCCGTTCCGATTTTTTCACGGGAAACGGGATAATTCGGATCAGTAGATTATTTTTTTGAAAGGAATGGCGGATTGACGAAACAAACGTTTTCGGAGAGCTTCCTATGATTTCTTACCCAAACGCACAAGGCTGCCTGCAGGAAAAACCCGGTTGTTTCGAAGAGGCGGGAACTGCATTGCTTATGGTGCTCCTGGCTATTTCCGTTTTCTCCCTGCTGGGACTGTTTATGGCGCTGGATGCAGTGAACGGATTGTATATCAGCGATAATCACGAGAATAGGGTGCAGGCTACCAGTGCCGCCCTGGCCGGCCTGAATCATGCGCGTGCTCTGATGCGCGGCCTCGAATATGATGCGATCCTCAAAGGGATGGACGGGGTATACAGCCGAAATCCTTCGTATCTTAAAGAGGCAAAAAGCTACAGGTTCCGCAGCCCGTTTTCCATGGATACGGCCCATAGCCTGGACATCCTGGACCCTTCCGCGGCTTTATCCCGAATCCCGGATGACGGTCTGATCAACACCGGCGCCCGTAACGGGAAAAAAGGAATCCCGTTGATTCCCGTGACGGGTATTGTTCAGAAAGCCCCGAATCCCGCAGGGCCCGGGGAAGTGGTGACTTCGCGATATTTTGTGAAGGTCACGGACAATAACGGGGATGTATCGGAAAGAGCGAAGGATGCGGGCGACAATCCGTTTGTCGACGGCGACGGACTGGTAATTGTCCGTTCCATGGGTATAGCGGAGACCTTTTTTGAAGCTGTCGGGCCCGTTTGGCGCCGGAACTCGGTAGTCGTCTTTGAAGCGCGCTACCGGAAATTCTCCGTTTTTGATTTCGGCCCGGCCCTGCTTGTCCTGGGTTCCCGTGTTTCCCCGCATTTCAGCGGGACGTACGGGATAGCCGGAGGGGCATTCCCCGGGATCGGGGTTATCGATACGGATATGAACGATAATGCTTTCCCGGAAAAAATCATTAGGACGGCGCCTCTGGGACACGGCAATATTTCCGGGGGCGGATCGCCGAATCCGGCGGTCCGGGATATTACCCATCTGGCCGGAACCGATCCGGAGAGGTCCCCGATCCTGGATCCGCAGTATCTTTGGGACTTCGTGTTCCATCAAGCGCCGCGGTTTTCCGACAATTACTCCGGCAGCGATCAACGATGGAACCCGGCGAATGCGCCGGATTTGGGCAGCTATGATGCATCAAAACCCGCGAACGCCCAGGGACAGGATCCGAAACTCACCGTGGTGCACGGCAATCTGCTCATGACGGGCAATGTATCCGGTGCGGGACTTCTCATCGTTACCGGAGATTTCCTATGCACGGGGGATTGCCACTATACCGGCCTTGTTCTGGTTCTCGGTTCCGGAAGAATAGGGCTTCATACCTCCGGCAGCGGCATGAACGGCGGCCTGGTAGTTGCCAATCTTGAAGAATTTAACGGGAATCCCGTTTTTGGAGTGCCGGAATTTTCAATATCGGGAAACAGCCGGATCCGAACCGACACCCGTGCAGTGGGCATGGCGCTCGGGCTGATTCCTCCAATACAGAAAAGCTTCAGGGAAATTGCCGGTACGGATCCATAGGGGCGCGCAGCCGGGCTTCAGTTCTTGCAGCCGGCGCAGCTGGACGCGGAGCAGGATGAACAGCCGCTTGACATGGAGTGTGTCGTGCCGTCGCTCGATTTGGAGACTCCACTGAAGCAGGAGTAAAGCTTTTCGACTTGTTCGCTTTCACATTCAGGACAGGAAATGCCGTTATCGGAGGATCCGAAGACGAGCTTTTCGAATTGCGATTGGCATTTCAAACACTTGAATTCAAATATCGGCATAACGACCTCGGCTGTAAATCCTTTTGAATTCCTATAATAGCCGATACAAAATTAAAACTCAATAATTCAGGAACGCTGGATTGCGGTAGGGGCGAACCTTGTGTTCGCCCTTTTTCTACCCCAAACACCCTTGCATGTCGATGCATAGGCGAACACAAGCCTGACACAAGGTTCGCCCCTACTGGCCGAAATCGACCACGGGTGCTTCTTCACTTCCCGCATCTGCCTCGAAATATTGTTTTTTCTCGAAACCGAAAAAGCCGGCAAAAAGGTTGGCGGGGAATCTCCTGATGCTTGTATTGTAAGCTTGCGCCGCCTCGACAAAGCGCATGCGAGCGACCGTAATGCGGTTTTCCGCTCCTTCCAGCTGGCTTTGCAGCTCGAGGAAGTTCTGGTTGGATTTCAGTTCGGGATAGCGTTCGACGACAACCATCAGCCTGGACAGTGCGCTGGACAGTCCCGATTGAGCCTGTTGGAACTGCTGAAAGGCTTCCGGGTTGTTCAAAATGTCCGGACTAACCTGCATGGAACCGACCTTGGCGCGCTCGGCAACAACAGACTGCAGCACATCCTTTTCCTGGGCCGCGAAGCCCTTTACGGTAGCGACAAGATTGGGAATCAGATCCGCCCGCCTCTGGTATTGGTTTTCCACTTGAGCCCATTGGGACGTCACTGCTTCTTCTTGTGTTACCAGCCTGTTGTAGGTTCCTTTGATCGAAAAAAACAGAATGATGACAACCAGTACGATAATACCCAGGCATCCAATTCCAATTGCCGCACCCTTTTTCATTTCTTAACCTCCGATTCAGTAGGACGTATAAAGTATTGCAGCCTTCATCCTGTCAGGCAAATTATTCGACGTTTTTTTCAAAGCCTAGGAGAGTAGGCTCCGGCAGCAGGTCTATTCCGAATTCCGAATGGACTTTATCCTGGATTATATGCATCAGGTCGATGAATTCCCGGGCCTGTGCGTCGCCTTTGTTGACAAGGGCAAGAGCGTGTTTGCTCGAAATCCCCACGTTCCCGCGCGTGTATCCCTTCTCGAACCCGGCCTGTTCCACAAACCAGGCGGCAGGCAGTTTCACCTTGCCTGAAGGGGCTGTATAGCGCGGCAGGTTTTCCGTCGATGCCAGGAGACCCCTGTCGCGAGCCGAGTTCTCTATCCCGGTTGCTTCGTCGGGTTCCAGGACGGGATTTTTAAAGAAGGATCCGGCGCTTTTTATGTCGTCATCGGTTTGATGCAGAATCATTCCCTTGGACTCCCGGATTTTTATAACGGCCCGTCGAACCTCCCCTATGCTCGGCGTTTTCGATCTGCCGCTGAAGTAGTTTTCGAGATCCTTGTACTGAATCCTGGGCTTGCCGTATGGGCGCAGGGAGAAGGCGACTTTAAGGATAATGTAGCGATCCCGGTGTGTGGTATTGAAGATGCTTGTACGGTAGCCGAAACGACAGTCCCTGCCGCTTAATTCTTCAATGCTGTTCGTTTCCCGGTCCAGTGCCCGGATGGAGAGAATGACGTCGCTGATTTCCTGGCCGTAAGCTTCGATATTCTGTACGGGAGCGCCTCCAACCGTGCCGGGAATCCCGCTGAGGCACTCGACGCCCGCAAGATTTTGTTCGACGCATCGTTGGACGAACCCGTCCCATATTTCTCCGGCGGCCACCGATATAAATTCGCTGTTGTCCTCATCCAGGGGCTGAATGCCCCGGATTTCCATCCGGACGATCACACCGGGGAATCCGGAATCGGAAACGAGGATATTGCTGCCGCTGCCGAGAATTAAAACCGGGCATGCTTGAGTGCGCGCGAATTCCAGGGCTTCGGGAACCTGGTCTTCATGTTTGATGGAGACCAGGAAACGCGCCGGGCCGCCTACTCCAAGCGTCGTATAGGGCGCCAGAGCCACATTTTCGCGAATTGATAAACCAGCCTCGGATTTCTTCATAATAATTAAAAGAAAGTTCAACAGGAATCCTGAAAAGGGAACATAGCACATGGAACTGCGTAGATGAATAAACTTTGAAAATTTCCTTTTATTATTGCACGGTTGGTATTCCTGTCGCTCTGCTGTTCGGCGGCGCGGAAGGATGGGCTGGAGCCTCATGGCGAGGGATCCGCCCCGCCGGCGGATAAAATGTCCTAAACGAGCCTGAGAATATTTGCCGTGAATAATACATGGATGAAGAATGTAAATTTATTTTTCCACAAACCCTTGGTTATAATGAAAAGTCATGAAAACATATCCAGCAGGAATTCTTATAGCCCTTTTCTTTTTATACTGCGCTCCGGCACGGGGCGCGGATCCGGCTGTCTCGGTCAGGGGGATACCTCCATCCGGGGCTGTTGAGGCCGGAACTGCCGCCGTTGTCACGGTGGAACTCGATATACGCAGTCCCTATCACATAAATTCCAACCAGCCCCTGGAAGAGTACCTCATTCCGACCTCCCTGGAACTGGATCCGGTGCCGGATCTGGAGATCGGAGACATCCTTTTCCCGGTTGCCGAGATCAAGAATCTGGAGATTTCCGATGCGCCGATGGCGCTGTATGAAGGCATTGTGAAAATCTCCGTGGAGGTCATTCCGTCGGCGGCTCTGGCAGGCAGGAATGTCGGGCTGAAAGGAAGCGTTCGCTATCAGGCCTGTGATGACTTTACGTGCCTGCCTCCGGAAGAACAGCCGTTTGCCGTGAAGTTTTCCGTCGTAGAGGGTGATGCGGAACCTATGGAACGGGCGGTTTCGGGGAATGCGCCTGTCGAGCAAACGGATGGGGATAGCGGGAATTCGGGACTCTGGAATTTCGACGAGGCGAGTTTTCCCCTTGCATTACTGCTGGTGTTTGCGGGCGGTCTGGCACTGAACCTCACTCCGTGCGTCTACCCGATGATCCCGATTACGATCACCTATTTCGGCGGCCAGTCGCAGGGTAAGAGGGGGAGTATTATCGCGCATGCGGGCCTTTATGTCATCGGCATGGCCGTTACGTATTCCCTGCTCGGGGTCATTGCGGCACTTACCGGAGGGCTTCTGGGTACGGCGCTTCAGTATCCTCCTGTTCTGATCGGGATCGCCCTTGTCATGGCCTTGCTGGCGCTCAGCATGTTCGATGTTTTCGAACTGCGCATGCCGGCTTTCCTGAACAGGCTGGCGGGCGGAAACCGTAAAGGTTTTGCCGGCACTTTCCTGATGGGGCTCACGGTGGGCATTGTTGCGGCGCCCTGCATCGGTCCCTTCGTTTTCGGTCTCCTGACATATGTGGGCAACAGGGGCAACGCGGTTTTAGGATTCCTGCTTTTCTTCGTGCTTGCACTCGGACTGGGGATTCCGCTTCTCATGCTGGGGATTTTTTCCGGGAGCATTCATAAACTGCCCCGTTCGGGAGAATGGATGGTCTGGGTGCGCAGCGTGTTCGGTTTCATTCTCCTGGCGATGGCCGTCTTTTTCCTCAGAACCCTTCTCCCTCATCCCCTTGCATACCCGCTGTCGCTTGCCCTGATCCTTGTCCTGGCGGGTGTCTACCTTGCCTGGATTGCCCCCGTGACCGGGGCGGGAAAGGGATTCGCCTGGCTGCGGAATATCGTTGGGACAGGCTTTTTTATAGCAGCGCTGGTTGCGTCCGTGACGGGGTTGCAATCCTATATGGAAACAATCGTTGAAAATGAAGCGCGGATACATTCAGCCGGTTCCAATTCGAATATAAGCCGGACTATAGAATGGATCCCCTTTTCAGAGCGGATGCCGGACGGGAAGCCGGCCATGATCGACTTCTACGCCGACTGGTGCGCACCGTGCAAGGAGCTCGACCGGCATACGTTTGCCGATCCGGACGTTATCCGACTGTCCAGACGGTTCAGCATGCTGAAGGTCGACCTTACTTCAGCCGAGGATCCCGATGCGGAAGCCCTGCGTAAAAGGTTTCGGGTTCTGGGCGTGCCGACTCTCGTGTTTTTGCTTCCGGACGGCAGCGAAATCGAGAATCTCAGGGTCACCGGATTCGAGCCGGCGGATATTTTCCTTCCCAAAATGGAAGAGGCGTATAGGATAAGTACGGATGAAGCAATGGAGCCCTGATCGCATACAATGAATGAATTGGAAGGTCAAAGAACGTTAAGTGCAAAATGTTATGTAAGGAGGTTTACGGATTTGACGCAATTTATGCCGAAGCGAATAAAACGGGTATCGCCGGTTCAGACCGATATCTACTGGAACGACGGACATGTCAGCTCCTATCCTTCATGGTATTTAAGAGAGATGTGCCCTTGCGCGGAATGTGTCGATGAATCCACCGGGGCACGTAAAATTGCGCCCGGCAGCATACCCGCATCCACGGAACGAGTCGATGTTGAATTGGTCGGCAACTATGCGCTGCATTTTACATGGAGCGACAATCACGATACGGGCCTGTATACATTTGATTTTCTGCGTTCTCTCTGCCCCTGTCCCCAATGCCTTCCCGGCGGTTTGAAAGAGCCGCCGGCGCAGGTTGAAAATCCCGGTTCTTTCGAAGTCTGATATTTATTCACCGGCGGTTTTGTTAACCCGGGTTAATGCACCGGCCGGTATACCCGGCCCTCTCCTTTTGTCGGGTAAATGCCGGTAAATCCGCCGGCGGAAATTCTTCATGGGGCAAAGGGATCAATCCTTTCAAACTATAGGGATAAAATCAGTTTTGTCGATGGGATGAAGTTGCTTTTTCACAGGCTTGCATGTATAGTCGGTTTCGGCCCGGATTACCCTTCCTACGAAGATATGAAAGGTCCGAATAGTCCGGGGAGTGGTCGCTATATCCTATAGTTTCGATTGGAACGAAAACGGACGAAGATTGTTGATGCGCGTTGCGCAGATTTGAAGCATAAGCATTGAAGTAAGGAAATAAAGAGGAAAAATGAAAGAACAAGGCGTAGTTAAGTGGTTCAATAATGAAAAAGGCTACGGTTTCATCCGGCGCGATTCCGGGGATGATGTTTTCGTGCATCATTCCGCTATTCAGGCTAACGGTTTCAGGTCGCTGAATGAAGGGGATCAGGTTGAATTCAGCGTGGCCCAAGGACCCAAGGGATATCAGGCTCAGGAAGTTACAAAAGTCGAATCCTAAAATAGTATTTTAGCTCCGGTGCCCACCGGAACCCCTGCCTCCATAATCCTGCAGTTTATTGCATCGTAGAAGGGTCCGGTGTGCCCGAATCGGTAGATTACGGGTAAAGGATGCTTGCGGTTGCACTTCCAAAGTATGCGGATTAATTCGCAGTGGATACGGTCTTCAGAACCCATCCGTCTGGATCGATCTCTACGGAGGAAGGCGGCGATGGCGCCGGTATACGGAATCTGCTGTCACCGTCTTTGATGCGGATTCGGCGGGTTTCTTCCCGGCTTCCGAACGACAGTACAAGGTCCAGAGGCATATCGAACAGGCCGGTCTGCTGCATTTGGAGAATCCTGATTTCCACCGCCCGATCCTTATCGTTCCAATCCCACTCCAACCGGTATTCGGGCCATGCCGGCTGGTGCAGCCATTGTCTGAAAAAGGCGCTCAGGTCCAATCCGGCTGCGGATTCCATCGATTCACGAAAATCTTTCGTCCAGACGTTCTTGCCGGTGTTCAGGCCGTAGTAGTGCCGGATCCCTTCGAAAAAAGCCTCGTCTCCGACCAGACCGCGCAGCATGTGAAGAAACCATGCCCCTTTTTCATAATTCAACGGATTCAGCTTTTTCATCAGATCCGTCAGCCTGGGATCAATGACGGGTCTGGAGCGGGCCGCCGGGTAGGCGAATATTCTGTCGGCATACTTGGCCATCAATTTCTCTAAAGATACGGGGGCGTCCGTCTGCGCGTAGAAGAGCGCGTCGAAGTAGGTAGCAAAACCTTCGTTGAGCCAGAGGTGGTCCCAGTCGGCCGGAGTGACGGAATTCCCGAACCATTGATGCGCTATTTCATGCGGCACGGGATCTTCGGATACCGGCAACGGGTAAAAAAGCGTTTCGCTGTAGAAAATAGTATTTGCGTTTTCCATCGCGGCCATCTGCGTGTTCGATTCCACGTGGGCCAGTTTCTCAAAAGGGTACGGACCGATCCTTTCGCAGAAATACCGGAGCATCCGGTCGGTCCGGCGGAACTTCTGCTCCGCGGCTGCGGCATCCCGCGGAAATACGTACCAGGAGATCGGAATGCCGAGAGCTTCGATCCCGGAGGTTACGGAAAATTCGGCGGCCCCGAAAGCCATGCTGTAGGTCGGGATGGCGGTATTTTCGACCCAGCGGGTTTTCTTAAAGCCGTTCGGCAGGAATTCGGTCAGAATCCTGCGCCCGTTGGCAACAACCGTATATTGGCGGGGCGCGGTAATAATGAAATCGACCGTGGCTTTGTCTGAGGGATGGTCGATCGAAGGGAACCAGTGGCTGGCGAAATCGGGCCAGTTGTCCGTGAAGAAAACCCTGCGGCCGTACCTGTTTTCGCCGATCCGTATCCCGGTATTATTCGCAGTGCCGTGATACCGAACCTCAATCCCTACGGTTTCGCCCCGGCCGTATTCCCGGCCGAACCGGAAAGACAATCGCCCGTTGCTGTGCGTAAATGGGATTTCATCCCCGTCGATGCGCAGATGGTCCACCTGCATGCCGGCCAGATCGAGCCACATGCCGGAAGAGCTTTCGCCCCTTATACGAACATCAATCCTGGTCGTGCCGGAAATGGAATTCGATCCGTCGTTCAGGCTTATCGAAATTTCATAATGCGTGACGTCGACGTCGGGCTGGCGCGGATAGCTGTCCGCCAGGCCGGAAACAACGTACAGCGACAGGAACAGGATGCATACCGCCGTTCGTTTCATCTCTTCTTTGTACCATAGGATGCGCCCGATTTTGTCATGCTATTTCGTACCAAGGGTGCCAGGCTGGTTTGGTGACCCCGAAATATTTTCACCCTAAAATTTAGTTCCAACTAAACCCACGGCCTCCGGCCGTGCGACCCTGGAAGGCTCAGCCGTTCCGGCGAACGTTGATGGTAAGAGCGCATC
>JAFGTD010000222.1 GCA_016934295.1 Acidobacteriota bacterium | reverse complement strand
GTATATACGGTGGCCGGTGCGGCGCTTCTGGGAACTTTCCTGACTTCGATCGCCGGCGTTTTTTTCTACAGCGTCATGCCCGCGCAGTCCGGCATTTCCACTGCGCCGGACTGGATGCTGGGCGCCCTGTTCGGAATCGGAGGGTTCCTGGGCATGTACTGCGGCGCCCGTCTTCAGAGATTTGTGCCTCAGACTTTTATCAAGACGATGCTGGGTCTTATTATGCTTTTCCTGGCCTGCCGCTACATCCTGAAATATTTTGTCGGTTGAGAAACGGAGCTTTTTTAAAAGCCGCCTCCGGCATTCGAGGGCACCGGCCGGATGAATCCTTTTTACAGGATCCTGTCAATGCGCGGCAGAAGGTGTTGCTTCCATCGGTCGCTTTTCGAGACGATACGGACAATGAAGTAGTAAAGGGCGCAGAGGCCGATTCCTAAAAGACTGCCGTACAGTTCCGGGTGATGTAAAAATAATTTGGCGCCGAGTGCGATTCCGAGGAGCAACAGCAGGAGGGGAATGCCGTAAAGCGAGAAAGAGGCCAGAAGAACGCTTCTTCCCGGAGCTGAGATGCGGACATGATCGCCGGGTTTGACCCCCAACGGATCCTGTGCGATTACCCGGGGATTTTCCTCTCCTGAAGTCCGGCATAGAATCCGGGCGCCGCAGGCCTTGCAGGCTTCGCTGCGGGCAACCGATACCGTTGCGATCCCGTTATGGGTCTCCAATACAAATCCCTGTTCCTGTATCTCTTCAGGCATGATATGGCGGCAGGCGGACTCCCGATTAAGGCATCCAGAAATTAAAAATCGCTTTATGTTTTTGCAATAACCTTTTCTTGCGTTTCCTGCGGCTCCACCGGTCGGGCCGGGGCGCGACCCGGCAGGTATCCGATGGCGCCGCTTTTGCACTTTTCGAAGGAAATGATTTCCGGGTTCAGCTTTTCATAGTCGATGACGGCCAGGTTATTTTCCATGTTTATGGCTCCCCCGGATTTCCTGGCGCAGATCCCGCATCCGATGCAGGATGCATTGCACAGCACGTTGGCTTCCCTGGCCCCGTCATGATTTCTGCAGAAGACGAAAATGTCGCGGTCGACAGGATGTATTTCGATTATATTTCTGGGGCATACGGCGGCGCACATGCCGCATCCGGTGCAGAATTCTTCCACTACGACCGGCAATCTGTTGTCGTTCATGTATATTGCATTGAAGCCGCACGCTTCAACGCAGTCGCCGCCCCCGAGACACCCGTAGATGCATACCTTATTGCCCCCGGAGACGATTTCCTGCACGGAACAGCTTTGGGGGCCGATGTACGGAATTTCCTTGTTGCGTGCTTCTTTAATTCCTCCCCGGCACAGAACCCGCGCCACCATCCGGACGCTCTGTATGCTTTCCAGCCCTAATATGGATGCCACTTCATCGGCGGTTTCCTGTCCGCCGACCGGGCATCCGTTGCACCGGGCGTTTCCATCGACAACCTGCACGGCAAAGTCGTAGCAGCCGGCGTATCCGCAGGCGCCGCAATTGGCGCCCGGCAGCGCTTCATGGATCCGGCCGATCAGTGGATTCTCCTCCACGCGCAGTTTTTTATCGGCAATGGCCAGGGCCGCCGCGAAGAACAGCCCTAATCCTCCCATTGTGGCAATTGCGATCAGTAAATCCGGATTCAAGGCTCCCTCCGTAAATAGTTTTCAAATCCGTTTGAATAGAATACCGTATCGGACCTGTCCAGGATCATTGCTTCCATGCCGGGCATGCGGTTCACCAGATCTATTCCGCGCTCCGGACCAAGTACGAATACTCCCGTAGCGTAGGCGTCCGCCTCGACACAAGTTTCGGCAACAATGGTAACGCTGCGGCAATCGGCGGCCGGATAACCGGTAGCCGGATCGAGAATATGGTGAAACCGTTTCCCTTTCTCCTCGTGGTGCTGCTCGTAATCGCCGGATGTGGCTACGGCCTTTGCGGGCAGGCTGATTTTTTGCACCAGCTCCTCCCGGATACTCGGGTGCTGGATTCCGACAACCCATCCTTCGCCCAGGGTGCGGATTTCTCCCCCGGCGTTTACCAGCGCGGTGTCCACTCCGTGCTCCGTCAGAATTTCCGTCATGCGATCGACCGCGTATCCTTTGGCGATGGCGCCGAAGCTGAGCTCGACGCCCGGTGCGCGGGTGATTTTCAGGTCGCCGTCCAGGCGGATACGGTTCCAGCCGCTTAAGGCCCGCGCCGCCTGCACCGACTCGTCGGAGGGAACGACCGGATGCTCGCCCCAGATTCTCCAAACCCTGAAAAGCGCTTCCATGGCGGGATCGAACGCACCGTCCGTTTTTTTGTGGATGGTGTCGCAGGCAAGAAGCAGGTCATACATTTCACGACCGACCGGAACCG
The DNA here is from genome assembly GCA_016934295.1 of Acidobacteriota bacterium. GTDB lineage: Bacteria > Acidobacteriota > UBA6911 > UBA6911 > UBA6911 > UBA6911. The sequence goes on along the minus strand of JAFGTD010000222.1, from coordinate 15,760 downwards.
TCTCGGCCTCCCCGAGATTGATCCGCCATAGAGGTCCCGATTCGTTGAAGGGGGAAAATTCTCTATGGATTCTCTGCACTTCCCGGAATGCGGCCGTAATGGCACGGTTTGCATCCCCGGACTCGCGGTTCCGAACTTCGATTTCCACAAAAGTACCCAGCGCCACCTGGGTTCTCTTCACGGATTCCGGCTTCCGGACGCTTCGCATCCAGCCCGCGGCAAGCAACACGATGACCGCGGCCAGCGCCACCAGTGAAATTTTCGATTTCCTGTTCATGCCGGATCCGTCTCCGTTTGTATCAAATCATCCCGGCAAATCCGGAGAAAGCCAAAGCCATGATGCCTGCGACAATGAGCGTAATAGGGGCGCCCCGGAAAGGTCCGGGGATTTCCGCCAGTTCCAGTTCTTCGCGAATGCCCGCCATCAGGGAAATGGCCAGCGTGAAGCCGACACCGGCGCCGACGGCGAAGATGATTCCCTGATAAAAATTATATTCCCGTGTAATGCTGAACAGGGCCAATCCCATAATGGCGCAATTTGTGGTAATCAGAGGAAGAAAGATGCCGAGAGCCCGGTAGAGCGGCCGGCTTACCTTCTTTATGAACATCTCCACGAATTGCACGAGACTGGCGATCACCAGGATGAAGGACACTGTCTGCAGGTATTCCAGGTGAAATGGCTGCAGGATCAGGTAATAAATTATCCAGGTGACGATGGACGCAATGGTCATTACGAACGTCGTAGCCATACCCATGGAGAACGCCGAGGATACTTTGTTGGAAACCCCGATGAAGGGACAGATTCCAAGGAAGTAAGCCAGGACGAAATTGTTGACGATTGCGGCGGATATGAATATCAGCAACAGTTCCATTTTAAGGTCCGTGTTTCCTTTTTATACGGATGAGGCGGTTGTTTTTCTATAACGGTCTAGCACCGCCTGTTCCGCGTTGCGTTTTTGGCGCATGGCGTTCCAGTTCGCGGTCCCCATCAGCAATCCCAGCGTTAGAAATGCCCCGGCGGGCAGTATCATCACCAGCCAGGGGGTGAAGGCGTCGGGCAGCACCTGGTATCCCAGGATGGTGCGTGACGCAAGAAGCTCCCGGATGCTTCCCAATACAAAAAGTGCCATAAGGAAGCCGATGCCCATGCCCAGGGCATCCAGAACCGACCGCAGTGGATTGTTCTTGGAAGCGAACGCTTCCTGCCGGCCCAGGACCAGGCAGTTAACGACAATCAACGGGACGAACGGTCCCAGGGCTTTGCTGAGCCCGGGGAACCGGGCCTGCATCACCAAATCCACAATCGTAACAAAGGTGGCGATAACGACGATGAACGAGGCAATGCGCACCTGGGTGGGTATCAATTTTCGGATCATTGAAATCAACAGGCTGGCGCATACCAGCACGAAGGTGGTTGCCAGCGCCATGGCAATCCCGTTGATGGCCGAGACGGTGACGGCCAGGGTGGGGCACATGCCCAGCACCTGCACGAATATGGGGTTCTGTTCCCAGAATCCTTTCAGGAAATCCTGTGTAAGCGTCCACTGTTTCTTCATAAGCCCATCTCGGCTTTCATTTTCTTAAGGATATCCATGTGTGTGTTTACTATATTCACCACCGCTTTCGAAGTAATGGTAGCCGCGGTAATGGCCTGTATCTCATTGGGAGCGGGATTCTCCTTTTTGGTGACCCCGACCTGGGGCGTCGTCCGAAGGTTTTTGAATTTGTCCTTGAATTCCGGTTCCACGATTTTTGCCCCAAGTCCCGGCGTGTCGGTCTGTTTGATAATTTCTATGCCGGAAATGGATTCCAGGTCCTCGGATACGCCCACCATCAGGGTGATTTTATCGGAGAAGCCATTGCCGGTTACATTCATGGCATAACCCATGAGCCGGTCGTCCGGATCGAAAACCTTGTACAGCTCCAGGGAATCCGTAGCCACCTTTTCCGATCGCGTTCCGGCGGGGTGCACCGTGGAAATGGCCCGGCGGATGGCTTCCTGCATATGCTTTTCAATTTGAGGGGCCGCCCAATTGCTTACCCGGGACAGAAAACCGCCGGATAAGATCCCGATAATCGTCAGTGTTGAAAGCATGCGAAGAACGATATTCATGCGACGGCTCCAAATACTCTGGGTCGGGTGAAACGGTCGATCATGGGGACAAATGCATTCATGATAAGTATGGCGTACATCATGCCTTCCGGAAGCCCGCCGAATACACGGATGACGACGACGATCAGCGATATGCCCAGTCCGAAAATCCACATGCCCCGGTTGGTGACCGGGGACGAAACCCAGTCGGTGGCCATAAACAGCGCGCCCAGAAGAAAACCGCCGCCCAGCAGGTGATAAACCGGGGAAGGATATTGCTGCACGTTCATCAGCCAGACAGGGGTTCCGAAGACCAGCGCGCCGATAGTCATGGCTGCGGGAATGCGCCAGTTCACGATGCCGATGGCTATGAGGAATATGCCGCCTGCAAGCAAAGCCAGCGCGGACGTTTCCCCCAGCGATCCCCCGGTGTTCCCGAAAAACATCGGAGCGAGAGAGGACGTGACGGCGTCGAATTTCAGCGCTCCGAGAGGCGTGGCGGAGGTGACCGTGTCCACGAAATTGGGGCTTTCCCATGTTGTCATGGCGACCGGGAAGGCCGCCTGAAGAAAGGCGCGGCCCACAAGCGCCGGATTGAAGATGTTATATCCCAATCCGCCGAAGATATGTTTGCCTATTCCGACGGCTACAACGGCGCCGATTCCTGTGGAGACCAGACTGAAGCCGGGAGGGAGGGTCAGGGCAAGCAGCCACCCGGTCAATACGGCGCTGCCGTCGCCGGCGGTGCCGGGCTGTTTTCGCAGTTTCTGGATGAGGGCTTCCGTCCCTACGGCGCATAGAATGCTTGTCAGCAGGATAAAGATTTGAGTCCATCCGAAAAAAACCAGGGCGGCGGCGGTGCAGGGCAGCAGTGCGGCGCCCACCATCCACATGGCCCTTGGCGTGGACCAGTTGTTATGGAGGTGTGGGGAGGTGGTCAACTCCAGCCTGTTTTTGATTTGGGGCGTTTCGGTTATTTCTTCGGGCATGGGGTCTGGCCTTTTAATCAGTTGCGGTTGCGCTGCATGCGCAGAACGGCCCGTTTCCCGAGCCGCATCCACTGAACCAGCGGAATGTGCGCCGGACATTCATAGGCGCAGGTGCCGCATTCCATGCAGGTCGTGATATGCAGTTTCTCCGCTTCTTCGAATCGGCCCAGCCGGCTCAATCGGGCCAGGCGGGTGGGCAGCAGGTTCAGGGCGCAGACGGAAACGCATCGCCCGCATTTCAAACAGGCGGTTTCCCGCCCCCTGGGAATTTCCTCTTCCGTCAAAACGAGAATTCCGGAAGTCGCTTTGACGACCGGGCTTTTGACGGAATGCTGGGTTGTGCCCATCATGGGCCCGCCGACAATTATTCTCGTGGCTGTTTCATGAATGCCGCCGCAGAAATCAATCACATCTTTTACCGAAGTTCCGACCGGGACAATCAGGTTGCGGGGATTCCGGATCCCTTTGCCGGATACCGTCAGGGCAGCAGTGATGGCCGGTTCTCCCTTGATGACCGCATCATGGACGGCGACGGCGGTGCCCGTGTTCTGCACGACGGCGCCGACATCCATCGGAAGTTTCCCCTGGGGCACTTCACGGTTCAGGACCGCTTTTATGAGCATCTTTTCTCCGCCCTGCGGATACTTTGTTTTCAAAGAGATAATTTCAATATCTTTGTCGCTTTCGGTTGATTGCAGGAGCTTCCGAACGGCTTCGGGCTTATTGTCCTCGATTCCGATGTAACCCTTCCGGAGATTCAGGATTTTCATAATGATTCGAGTGCCGCTGAGAAGGTCCGAGGTGCGGTCCAGCATCAGGCGGTAATCGCGGGTCAGATACGGTTCGCATTCACAGGCATTAATAATCAGGCTGTCGATTTTCTTTTCTTCCGGCGGGGAGAGTTTTACATATGTTGGAAAAGCGGCGCCGCCCTGACCCACGATGCCTGCCAGTCGTATCCTCTCTAAAAGCTCTTCGGTGGATGCGCCGGCGGGCTCGATCGGCTGAAAGAAATCCTTTTCCTGCCGGTCGGAGGGCCGGATAAGGACGACGTCCTGCAGGGCGCCGTTGCCGGAATGTTCGCGCCCGATTCCGGTCACATTCCCGGTAACGGGACTATGGACGGGAGCGGATATAATCCCGTCGGCTTCGGCTATCAGGGTGCCGGTTTTGACCTCACTGCCTTTTTTAACCAGGGTTTTTGCAGGTTTGCCCAGGCACTGCGAAAGAGGGACTGCAATCCGGGCTGGAATCGGCATGACTTCGAGCGCCAGTTGCTCGGTCAGTTCCTTGAATTCCGGGGGATGAACGCCCCCGCTGGCGAAAGTTTTTTTACCCATGCCGCCTTCCTGATTGCACCCATGTTATAATTACCATAACTAATAGATATGTTCAAATATTTCAGTATGTCTAATAAAAAAAGTCATAAAATTACGGTTCTGTTTCTGCTTCGAAAGGGATTCTTATACTTGAAAACATATTTCCGACCCTCAAAGGAAACATTGCCGTCGGGGTGGAACCGGGCTGTGACAATGGGCAACGGCAATATTACAGAACGCATCGCTGAAGGGAGGGTATGGATTTGGGACATGTTGTTTAAATCGTTACAATTCTGCCTGATTCATCGGTATTCATAAAGGAATATACTGCACGGAATTTGATGAAGAAGTCAAATCCGTTGTATCCGACGCATGCGCGTCCCGATTGCCTGCTTTCATGGTTCTGTTGTAGAATTCCCTTTTTGTTTTCCTCGTGCATTATTCCATCGTATCCTGGCCGGGGCGGTGCAATCGAACCGATGCACTGTTGCCGTGGAAGGTTGCGAGAATGCATTTTCAGCCATATTCCGGGAGAAAAAACATGACCCTCAAACGTTTATTCCGTTCCGTTCTGGCGCCTGCCGTTTTGATCTGTATCCTTCTTTGCGGTTGCGGTTCCGAGTTTCAGGGACCGCCGTACATGAATCCCGATCTGCCCGTGAAAGAACGGGTGGACGATCTCGTCGGGCGCATGACGCTCGAAGAAAAAATCTCCCAGACACTCAACAACGCGCCGGCAATCGAGCGATTGGGCATCCCGGCCTATGAATGGTGGAACGAAGCGCTACACGGGGTCGCCCGCGCGGGTGTGGCGACGGTTTTCCCGCAGGCAATAGGTCTGGCCGCCATGTGGGACGAGGATCACCTGCATACGGTGGCGGTCGCCATTTCCGACGAAGCCCGCGCGAAACATCATGAAGCGGTCCGCCAGGGGCAATACGGGCGCTATCAGGGCCTGACTTTCTGGTCTCCCAACATCAATATTTTTCGGGATCCTCGTTGGGGGCGGGGGATGGAAACCTACGGCGAGGATCCGTATCTTACCGGAAGGATGGGAGTCGCTTTCATTAAGGGGCTGCAGGGCGACGATCGGAAATACTATAAGGTAATCGCCACCTCCAAGCATTTTGCCGTGCATAGCGGCCCCGAGCCCGAGCGCCATGTGTTCGATGCCCAGGCGAGCGACCGGGATCTTTACGAAACCTATCTTCCGCATTTCCGAACCACGGTTCTGGAGGGAGAAGTCTATTCGATCATGGGAGCCTACAACCGTTTTCGCGGTGAATCGGCCAGCGCGCACCGGTTTCTCCTTCAGGAACTGCTGCGCGACAGGTGGGAATTCAATGGCTATGTCGTTTCCGACTGCGGGGCGATTCGGGATATCTATCGGAATCATAAGATAGTAGAGACCGCCGAGGAGGCGGCCGCCCTCGGGATCAAGCGGGGCTGCGACCTGAATTGCGGCAATACCTACGAATCCCTGAAGGGCGCCATCGAGCAGGGGCTTTTAACGGAGAAACAGCTGGATATATCCGTGAAGCGGCTGTTCACTGCCAGGATGAAGCTGGGCATGTTCGATCCGCCGGAAAGGGTGAAATGGACGCAGATTCCATATTCCGTGAACGATTCGCCTGAAAATTCCCGGCTTGCCGGGGAAACCACGAGGAAAGCCATTGTTCTTCTGAAGAATGAAGGCGCAGCGTTGCCCCTCGGCAGGGATGTCGGCACCATTGCCGTGATAGGTCCCAACGCAGACGATGTCGAGGTGCTATTGGGCAACTACAACGGCACGCCGTCTCATCCGGTTACGCCGCTCGCCGGTATCCGGGAAAAGGTGGATTCCACGACGGAAGTGCTTTACGCCCGCGGCTGCGATATAGCGGAAGGGGTGTTGCTGTACCAGCCGGTGCCGGATGAAGTCCTGTCGACCGATGCTTATGGTGGGCCTCAGAGTGGCGTAACCCTCGATTTTTTTGACAACCTCAACTTTGAGGGAGTTTCAATTCTAACGGAAGTACAGCCCAATATTAAAGTTGACTGGGGCAACACTGTACCCTATCCAGACCTGACCGACAATCAATTTTCGGTCCGCTGGTCCGGGACCATCACGGTGCCGGAAACGGGCGATTATACCTTCAGAATAGACGGGGGATTCGGTCGATTGTTTCTGGACGGCAAACCGCACGGCGGGGGATTCGGCCAGGCGCCGCAGTTTGTCAATATGAAAGCGGGGAGGCCGTATTCGATTAAGGCGGAAGTCGCCGATCGGTTCGGTCCGATGAACATCGAACTGCAGTGGTCCGTAAAGGGCAGGGATTATGCCGCGGAAGCGGTCGCAGCGGCACGGAAGGCCGATGTAGTCCTGCTTTTTCTGGGACTGTCCCCGCGTCTTGAGGGAGAGGAAATGCCTGTCCAGGTGGAGGGTTTCTCCGGCGGCGACCGGGTGTCTATAGACTTGCCGAAGATTCAAGAAGATCTTATGAAGGCCGTCGTGGCCACGGGCAAGCCCACCATCCTGGTTCTGCTCAACGGAAGCGCTGTTGCGGTCAACTGGGCGGATGCGAATATCCCGGCCATTGTCGAAGCCTGGTATCCCGGCCAGGCGGCGGGTACGGCCATCGCCGATGTTCTTTTCGGCGACTACAATCCCGCCGGACGTCTTCCGGTCACTTTTTATAAGTCGCTGGACGGCATGCTTCCGTTCGACGATTACTCGATGGAGGGGCGCACTTATAAGTACTTCACCGGTGATCCCCTATACCCGTTCGGGCACGGCCTCAGCTATACGACGTTTGCTTACAGCGAACTTGATATCGCAGAATCCATCTATGCCGGAGATCCGGTTGATGTATCGGTTACGGTGACCAATACCGGCGAGATGGCGGGAGACGAAGTGGTTCAGGTATATATCACCGACCGCGAGGCCTCGGTACCCGTGCCGGTTCGCAAGCTTGTCGGATTTAAACGGATCAACCTGGAAGCGGGTGCATCGCAGACCGTTTCGTTTGAGATCGATCCCCGCGACCTGTCGCTCATTACAGACGACACCCGCCGCGTGATCGAGCCGGGAGTGTTTGATCTGTCTGTAGGCGGTAAGCAGCCGGGATTTTCAGGCACCGCCGATGCGGCAACGACACAGACGGTGACGGGTGAATTCACCATTGAGGGCGATCCGGCTGAACTGGAGCTTTAGTGCATTCCCACAGCACGAATGCCGGAGGCGTAATTGAAAAGGATCCTGGTTATTTCGGGAAGTCCCCGCAGCAAGGGCAATACTTATAAAATCACCAGGCTGGTTGAAGAACAGATGGTTGTCCGGGGAGACGTAGCCTTTGAATATGTCTCGGTCGGGAAATTGAATCTGAAGCACTGTTATGGATGTTTGACCTGCATGAAAAAGGGGGCTGAGAAATGTCCGTGTAAAGACGATGCGCTCATGCTGAGAGACAAGATGCTTGCAACCGACGGCATCATATTCAGTTCTCCCGTTTATGTGCATACCGTATCGGCCGTAATGAAAAACTTTTACGACCGGTTTGCTTACATGTGCCATCAGCCTCATTTCAGGGACAAGGCAGCGATGTTCATCGTGACGACCGAACTTACGGGAGGTCGCGAAACCCTTGAATACATGCGATTCCCCGCCTTTACCTGGGGATTTAAGATGTGCGCTTCCCTGGATGTTGTATATCCGGGATTTATGAAGGGCGGTAAATATAGGGAGGTTATGCTGAATCGGATCTCGCGGGCGGCCCGCGATTTTTATGCGGCCCTGCAGGCCGGGGATAGAAAGCCGCTTTTTCGTGAACTGATGTTTTTCAATCTCATGAAAACCAAGGTGACAGTGCATAAGGAATTCCTGCCTGAAGATTATAATTACTGGAAGAGGCGGGAGTGGTTGAAGAGGGATTTCTATACGGAAAATAACGTTTCTCGATTTAAGAGTGCGATTGCCAAGACCATGGTCGATCTGAAAGTGAAGAAAATGTTGAAGTCGACAGGACTGAAGGATCTACAGCCGTAAAGCCGGGCCGGATTTGCGTTTGAGAAAGCCCGGATCTCCCGTTTTGAGTCGGTTCATCGGAGTTAAATATGAGACACTTCTCTCTGGCATTGTTGATATTCCTCCATATCAGCACCGCATTATTTGCCAATTCTTCGCAATCTCAAAAAGCTGAGGACATGAAGGGTCTGATAATTCACGGGGAAGGTTTTGCATTCACAATAAGTGAGCCCGAAGGATGGACGGTTAATATTAACGATGCTGTAAGTAAGGGCCTCAACGCATATTTCATTATTGATGGATATGCATATAAGAATACGCCTGGATTAATATATATCCGTGTTCTGGGTAAGCAGGGGATGACGGTTGATCAGCACCTCGAAGCTGACATGGAAGAATTCAGTCAAAAAGATATAGAAGTGGTCTTCGAGGAATTTATCCCTTCCAGTATCGCGTATTCCTTTGCATCAAAGAAATATCTGATCGGGGATCGTTATTGCGATTATTTGTGTTATGTCGATCCAGGTGAGGAATATAAGGTGCCTATATTAATGGCAATAAACTTTATTTCCCGAGTTTGTGGATATAGGCTTTCGGCAGGCGCGAATTCCGGTAAAAAAAGTATCATTCGGATACTTAGACCGCGGAGGAATGGCCGAGTGGTTGAAGGCGGCGGTCTTGAAACCCGGATGGTTGATTCAATCGCACAGGATCAATTCTTCTGGCGGCTGAGAAGGACGTAGACACATCCGACGCCTCCATCGAGCGCGGGCGCCGAGGCATAGGCCACCACGTAGCGCGACATTCTTCGGGTTGAAAGAAAACGCTGGAGGCTGTCTTTCAGAGTGGCCCGATCGACGGGAGAGTTGATGCCGCGTCCGTGGATGATCTTGATGCAGCAGGAGCGGTAGCGCGACATGCAGACGATGTACTCCTCCACGGCGGTCTGCGCTTCCTCCCGGTTCATTCCGTGAAGATCGATCTGCCCCTGTATCGAATAGAGCCCGTTGCGCAGGTTCGGCAGCAGTCGTTTCCCCGATCCGCCGATCCATCCTTCAATGTATTCGGGGTGCTCCGGGATCGGGATGGGAGTGTCTTCATCCATTGCCTCCTGCATCATCTTGCGCTCTTCCGCCTCTGTATCCTTATCAGGTTTGCGGACGGGCTCGGAGGACGGATGGGGATCATGTTTCCAGGAAACGCGTTTTACACCATTCATAGCCTCGGAAAAGACATCCTCGTCGGTAGCTTCCCGGGGTATTCCCCCGGGCAAAAGCTCCGGTATTTCTGCAGGAGGGGCCGGTGGATGTTCCTGTTCTTCCTGGGACTGCAGCCGGATTCCTGCTTTCTGAAGGAGTTCCTCGAGCTGGTTCAACGATCCGGACGCGTGCTTCTTTTTGCTCGCCATGAGTGCTTCAACCTGAATCCATATAGCGGCGGCTATACCGTGTATCCTCAAAATATATTTTATCTTACCTGGCGGGTAACAACCGGATTTTGTTTTGTCAGCGTGAATTCTTCATCGTAATGGTAAAGAGTCAGGTCATCCCCTTCCAGCAGGGAATATTTGGTCGTTTGGTTTTGGATTTCGACAAGGAACATCCGCCCCCTGTAGTTCAGGGGAAACTTGACGGCCAACTTTGCGCCCGGAATCTGCCGGGGATGGAAATTCAGAACGCCCTTGTAATCCTGCATGCCGGCTATGCCGTAAACGAGAATCATCCAGCCGCCTCCCATGGAGGCGATGTGGCAGCCCTCCCTGACGTTGCCCCCGACATCGGCAAGGTCCATCAGCAAGGCCGCCCGGGCATACCGGGTGGCTTTTTCATATTCGCCGATTTCCAGGGCCAGAATGCTCTGGATACAGGAGGACAGGGAGGAGTCTCCCGTCGTCAGCGGATCGTAGAATTGAAAGTTGCGCTTCTTCTGCTCGAGAGAGAATTCTTCCCTCAACAGAAACATCGCCAGGACGACATCAGCCTGTTTGATAACCTGGTGGCGGTAAATGGTCAGGGGATGAAAGAATAGCAGGAGCGGATACTTGTCTTGCGGCGTGTTTTCGAAATCCCATGGTTCTTTGCTTAAAAAACTATCGTCCTGGGGATGGATTCCCAGGGTTTCGTCAAATGGGATGTACATGTTCTCGGCCGAGTGCTTCCATTCTTCGATTTCCCCCGGATCAAGCCGCAGCTTCCGGGAAAGTGTTTCAAAGGCGCGAATATCTTTTTCCTTAAGCCAATCGGTAGTCTGCGCCGCATACCTCAGGTTTTCCCGGGCCATCAGGTTTGTAAACAGGTTATTGTCTACGACGGTATTGTATTCGTCCGGCCCCGTTACGCCGTTGATGCAAAATTTCCCTCCTTTTTTCTTGGAGAAAAAACCAAGATCGTTCCACATGCGGGCGGTTCCCACCAGCATTTCCGCTCCATAGTCAATTAAAAATTCCTGGTCTCCGGTGGCGTTCACATATTTTCTCATGGCGAACATAATGTCGGCGTTTATGTGATGCTGCGCGGTGCCTGCCGCGTAATAGGCGGAGGCTTCCTCGCCGTTAATCGTTCGCCAGGGAAACATGGCCCCTTTGAATCCAAGCTCTTTCGCCCGCTTTTTCGCTTTGTCCAGCATATGATAGCGGAAAGTCAGCATATTTTTGGCGACACGGGGCGCCGTATAGATCAGGAAAGGCATGACGTAGATTTCGGCATCCCAGAAATACTGGCCTTCGTAAGCGCGTCCCGTTAAACCCTTGGCCGGAATCCCGGTATTTTCCGCCCGTGCGGATGCCTGCAGGATGTGAAACAGGTTGAAGCGGACCGCCTGTTGAATCTCAATATCCGAGCGCCCGTTAGGGGATTGGCTCAGACCGGTGACGCACACGTCGCTCCGGCTCCAGAAGTCGTCCATGAATTCCTGCTGGGCTGTTTGCAGGGGCATGAATCCATGCCCCTTTACCCTGTCCAGGGTGCGCTCCACCCTGTCGCACATCTCCTCGGGCGAGGCGGTTTCGGTTGTGTGATACACCATGTACTTTGTTAGACAAAGAGGGATTCCGGGCTGGGCATTCATGGAATAGAGGACCTGGCCGAAATCTTCGGTGTGTTTTGTTTTAACGGAGTAGGTGCCCCCGGTTTCGAAATCATGATCTATTCCACAGGCCAGGATCTGCCTGCTGCTTTTTGTTTCATGGCAGAGAAGGATCCGCTGCCCCTGGGAGACCTGGGTCAACGGCATCAGGATGCGGTCGTGAAAAACCTTGGCCTGCCGGGGATCCCCTCCTTCGGTCGTGATGCTCTGACGGTGGATGGCTACGATTTCCGAAGAGATCACGACGGGAGCTTCGGCATTCTTCACTTCGACCTCGAAGGAAATAGCCGCCAGGTGCCGGTGCGGGAACGAGACAAGCCTTTTGGACCGGATCCATACCAGTTTCCCTGAAGGCGTTTCCCAGAGCAGTTCTCTTTTCAGCATGCCCGCCTTCATATTCAGCCTGCGATCGTAGCTGCGCAGACTGGCGTTGGAAAGCCAGAAGGGTTCGTCGTCGACAAACAGCTTGATGATTTTTGTATCGGTCGCATTCACGATGGTTTGCCCTGTTTTGGCAAAGCCGTAAGCCACTTCTCCGTAGACAAGGGGCCAGGTTTCGTAAAATCCGTTGATGAAGGTTCCGTCCTGGCCGATCGGCCCGCCTTCCTCGAAGCAGCCCCGCAGGCCCAGGTATCCGTTGCCGACCGCCATGATGGTTTCCGTATGCGGGATTATGCGGGGATTGAATTTTTTTTCTATGACATTCCACTCATCGGGAGGGTAGACATTCGGATCAGGTCTTACACGTTCGTGGTGTATCATTCTAATCTCCTTCTAACAGGATCCCTCTTCAGGCCTGCAAATCTCCCAAATCCCTTACTACAATATCAGCTCCATTGGCCTTAAGCTCTTCCAGGCTCCCATGGCGACCGATGCCTACCACCAGTCCGAATCCCCCGGTACGACCGGCCTGAACTCCGGAGATGGCGTCTTCAATCACAACGGCTCGTTCCGGCTCCACTTCGACCATTTTCGCCGCCAGCAGAAAAGAATCCGGCGCCGGTTTTCCGCGCAGACTGCGTTCATGGATGACGTTGCCGTCCACCCGGATCTCAAACAGGTCGCCGATCCCGGCGGATTTCAGGACCGCGTCACAGTTGCGGCTCGATGTGACGACAGCCAGTTTGAAGCCGGCGTTTTTAATCCGGCGCGCCCATTCGATGGAACTGCTGTAGACTTCCACCCCTGTGGTGTCTATGGCCTCGTTGACCATCTCATTTTTGTAATTGCCCAGTCCGTGGACGGTATCTCTATCCGGGCCGTCATCGGGGTTTCCTTCAGGCAGGTCGATATTTCTGGATTTTAAAAAATCGCGCACTCCGTCCAGCCGGGGTTTTCCGTCCACGTAAAGACGATAATCGGTCGCGATATCGAAGGGAGGCAACTCTCTGCCGGTCCGTTTCCCGTAACGCAGCAGAAATGCGTCAAACATTTTTTTCCAGCATTCGGCGTGCACTTTGGCTGTCGCGGTAAGAACGCCGTCCAGATCGAAAAGAACCGCGTCGAATTTGTCCCGGGTCACAGGATTCGGACTCATAGATCCCCCATACAGGAAATTACGGAAGATATTATTATAGGAGCTCTTCCAAGGGATCCCATCCCGTTTCCTTTCGCCGTATGCTTTTTTTCTGGAATACAGGGACATTCTACGTCATTAATGCCGGGACGCAAAGAAGGACTCAACGTAGAGGCGTCAAGATATGAAGGTGCAAGAAAAAAATATTCTTTGCGTCTTTTTCTTCGCGTTTTTGCGTTAAGTTTTTCTTTACGTCTTAGCGTCCTGGTACTAGCCCGCGTTTGCCAGAGGGGATTCGAGGCCTTCGACGGTGCAGATGCGGTAATGATCCGTTTGGCGGGCGATGCGATCGGCAAGCGCCGTATGGATTGCATGGCCGGCCCTTTCAGCGTAAAGATGGCCGATGATGGGATAGCCGCTCAGTGAAATGTCTCCCAGCAGATCCAGCAGCTTATGTCTTACGAATTCGTCCGGATAACGAAGGTCGTTGTCGACAATGCCGGAATCATCCAAAACGACGGCGTTATCCAGGGAACCGCCGCGAATCAGGCCGAGGCTTTTAAGATATTCGACATCCGATATAAAGCCGAAGGTCCGGGCTTGACCGATCTCCCTGCGGTATGTTTCCGGGGTTAATTCCATGCGGATTTCCTGATGCCCGATCGCTTTGTGTTCGAAATCGATGATGTAGGTCACCCTGCGTGACGGGTCCGGATAAACACCCACGACCTTATTTTCCTGGCGCACTTCGATAGGTTTTTCCACGACCAAATATTTCCGCAGGGAATCCTGTTCGGCAATCCCGGCTTTGTCGATCTCTTCCATGAAGAATGTGCCGCTGCCGTCCAGTATGGGGACTTCCATCGAGTCCAGATCCAGGTACAGGTTGTCGATATCCAGGCCATAGAGCGCGGAAAGGAGGTGCTCGACGGTGGAAATCATGACGCCTTTTTTCATCAGGGTTGTGGCATAGCTGACCTTGGCGACGTGCGAGCGGACCGCTTCGATTTCGAAGTTCTTTAAGTCGGTGCGGCGAAAACGGATTCCGGTATCCGGAGGCGCGGGAACCAGGGTAAGGTTGACGCTATATCCGGTATGAAGTCCGATGCCCTTAAAGTGTATTTTTTTTCTCAGTGTTCTCTGCTGCTTAATCATGTATGAGTCCCAAAATCAGTAAAAATCGTCAATATAACCGGAAAGAATGCCTTAACGCAAATTCAATTCCAACGTTTGCATTTATGTGGAAAAAACATTCAAGTTCAATAAACGTAATAATATATCCTGTTGATTTCTACGGACTGAAGACGGGACTGTTATCCTGGTGTGGTAAAAATGATACAAGTCACTCCTTCTCGATACGGGATTCCATCCTCCATTGGGTCTTGTTTTAATGGGAAACGAAAAACCCTGAACGGTGAACCCTGAACGGAAAACAGGTTTCCAATTGCGGTTATCCGGGGCTTGTGGTAGAAATAATGGGTTTTCCGGTGAGTGGATTTATGAAGGAAATATGGACGTTTCAGTTCAATTTTTGGTGTTGGCGATGGATGACTGTACATGCCCGAGTCGGTTCGACGCCAGTTCGCTGAATCTGAAACAAAAAGGGGTGAACATGCCGTGAACGACTCGAGGCGTTCACGGCATTTTTTTTCCTTCCATTTCTTTTTTTTGTGCAGCGAAGTGAAATAGATGCCCCTTGCAATGGTGTATAGGAAATAGCCGTGAACTTGATATTTGTGAGTGAAAAATGATCCAGCCGTCGTTGCAGGAAGCAAACAGGTTAGCGGAGCAGGGAACCGTCATCCCGGTATGCAAGGATATACTCGCGGATCTTCTGACTCCGGCCGCAGCGTTTTTGCGTATAGCCCACGGTCGCCGAAGGGCCTTTCTGCTTGAGAGCGTGGAAGGGGGCGAGCGTCTTGCCCGGTACTCCTTCATCGGTTGGGATCCCTTTCTCATGGTACGGGGAAAAGGCAATGCCGTCTGGATTGAAAGCCGGGGAGAAACGGTACAGGAAGAAACCCGCGGATTCGAAAAGCTGAGACAGATTTCCGGGGACTTCAAAGCGGTTCCCATGTCCGACCTGCCCCCGTTTATCGGCGGAGGCGTGGGCTTTTTCGCCTACGATTTAATCCGCCAGTTTGAAAGACTGCCCGTACTTGCCGAAGACGATCTCGGGATCGACGACTACCAGGTAATGTATTTCTCCAATGTGCTTGCTTTCGATCATCTGCGGCACCGCATCCACATCATCGCCAATATTTTTAACGACCGCGGCGGCCAGGGACTGGAAGACAAATACCGGGACGCCCTGCTGCGCATCGAACAGACCGAAAAGCGTCTGGCCATTCCGATATCCCTTCCGTCTCCGGTTCCGCAGGAAGCGATTCCCGAACCCGTATCCAATCTAAGCGTCGAAAAATACAATAAGAATATAGAAATCGCGAAGGATCACATCTATGCCGGCGATATCTTCCAGGCGGTATTGTCCCAGCGCTTCTCCATGAAAATCAGCTGCGATCCTTTCGACATCTATCGTGCGCTTCGTTTTGTCAATCCTTCTCCCTATATGTTCTTCCTGCATATGGACAATCTCCACCTCGTAGGCGCTTCTCCCGAGATGCTGGTGAAAGTCCAGGACGGCCGGGTCGAGTACGGTCCGATAGCAGGGACGCGTCCCAGGGGTAATACGCCTGAGGAGGATGCCGCGCTTCACCGGGAACTGCTGGCCGACGAAAAGGAGCGGGCGGAGCACGT
>JAFGTD010000221.1 GCA_016934295.1 Acidobacteriota bacterium | reverse complement strand
TTATTAGACTTCTCCGGTCATTGAGTGAAGGTTCCTGATAATGAATAGGATATTAGTAATAATAATATCAGGCTGCGACGGGGCGGAATTCGGGGAGGGGGTGTTTTATGGGCTTGTGTCCGGTTCATTGTATCGCGACGACGGATTATGGTTATGTTCGTATCGAACATTTCGGTATACCATAGTCCGGATTGCATCTTAATTTTTGGCGGGTTCCGCAGCCGGGATCGCTTCAATTGCAGGGAGTGTTCTATTGTACGGTGCGATAGAGGCAGGAGGCACGAAATTTGTATGCGGCATCGGAACGAATCCCGATGATCTTAAAACCGCTGTTATCCGAACGACCGTGCCTGAAAAAACCCTCAGGGAGGCGATCGGCTTTTTCAGGGATTCCGGCATTCCGATTCGCGCCGTCGGAATCGGATCGTTCGGTCCCGTCGATCTCCATAGGGATTCCTCAACATTCGGTCGTATTACGTCCACGCCCAAGCCCGGCTGGAGGGATTATGATATTGCCGGAGCCGTCGCAGGGGCGATGCGGGTGCCGGTCGGATTCGATACGGACGTGAATGCGGCCATTCTGGGAGAAGCGCGCTGGGGCGCCGCCGCCGGATTGGCCGATTCCATGTACCTGACGGTCGGGACCGGGATAGGGGGCGGTGCGATCGTAAACGGGTCGGTTCTGCACGGCCTTGTCCATCCGGAGATGGGGCACATCCGGATTCCCCACAATTATGAAGAGGATCCGTTTCCGGGCTGCTGCCCCTTTCACGGAGACTGCCTGGAGGGGCTGGCTTCCGGGCCCGCTATTGAGGCACGCTGGGGAACGGTGCCCGAGCAGTTGCCCCGCGATCATAAAGCATGGGATCTGGAGGCGCACTACATTGCTTTGGGCCTGGTTTCATGGATTTGCACCCTTTCTCCAAAGAGAATTATCCTCGGCGGCGGTGTAATGTCCCAGCCCTTGCTTTTAAACAAAATCCGCGAAAACCTGGCCGCCCTGTTGGGCGGTTATATACAAGCCGGTGAGTTGAATGAAGGCTTGAACGATTACATCGTCGCTGCAAAACTGGGCAGCCGGGCGGGAGTCATCGGATCCCTTGTTCTCGCCGAGGAAGCGTTTTATCGGTCCCGGCCCCCTTTGGCATTCGACGTTGAAAGTTGAACGTTCAAACGTCCAACTTTGCAACGTGCAACTTGAATATGAAAAAGCGAACATACCGGAACAGCCTCGGGATTTTATTCGCACTGACCTGGGGATTCGTGATCCTGGACAGACAGGCGATCACGTTCGTGTTTACCATATTGAAGGATACGTTCAATCTGAATAACGCGCAAGCCGGGGACATTGTTATGGTCACGGGCCTCGGTTTCGTCTTCTCCTCTCTCTTCATCACTCCTCTCGCGGACCGGTCCGGATTAAAAAAAGTATGGCTCGTGCCCGCTATTATTCTGGCCGGAGTCTTTTCCGGAAGCACGGCATTGGCGGGCTCACTGGCCGCTCTGCTGGTCGTTCGTTTCCTGACCGGGTTTGCCGACGGCCCCGTGTATCCGTTGATGACCTCCGTGCTTAAGGTCCAGGGAGATCCGAAGCGATTCGCCTCCTATATCGGGATCATACAGCTCTCGGTCGGCCTGATTGCCGCGGTCCTGGGCCCGTCTTTGACGGTACAGCTGGCGGAACGTCTGAACTGGCAGTACGCATTCGTATTCACCAGCCTGCCGACAGTCATTGTCGGCGTCATCATCTGGTTTGTCCTTAAGGAAACCGGACCGTCCGGAGCCGGATCGATAAAGCAAATCCCGGGAGATAACGGCATGCGGTGGAAAGACGTACCCGGGATATTTAAATATCGAAACTGCACGCTGTCGTATATCGCGAACGTTCTTATTATGGTGGGCTTCTGGGGCGTGGTCAGCTTCGGGACAATCTACTGGGTGGAAGAAGGCGGATTGACGCTGGGTCAAACGGGATACATGACTTCAATTTCGGGCATAGCCGGCCTTGGGTGGGCGCTTTTTTTACCGGTAATGATAGATCGGCTCGGCCGAAAGCCTTCCGCTCTCATACTGACATTTTATATTGCTGTATCGATGTTAATTATTTACCTGAACCAGGGATTGCCTGCCCGGATCTCCTTTGTCCTGGTAATCGGTTGCTGCGGATTTGTATCGGTCCTTTATGTGGCGATCATATGCCAGGAATCGGTGCCGCCGGCGATCGCCGCAACCACCACGGCCATCGGCATGGCTGTCGGGGAACTTTTCGGCACGACCATCGCTCCCCGCATCCTGGGATCCCTGGGGGACCTGTATGGTCTGAGAACGATTTTCCTGGTGGGCGCCGTCAGTTCGATCATCGCGTTCTTCATTTCCTTCGGTATAAAGGAGACAGGCAAAGCGAAGCTGGAGAAGAGCAGGGCCCGAGAGACGCGGCAGGAATAAGCCGTTTCACTCTCAAAAAGGGACTTTTTAGCTTTTAAACGGCTTTTCTTCGCGGCTGACTGGATTGGACCGCTGTGCCGGCGCTTCCGTTCTGTTCAGGAATTTCCAGAAAAATATAAGAGCGACGATAAAAACGAGAATGAGGATGTATTCCATCCCTTTGGTCGCGAAAATATCTGTATAGCCGGACGTTTCCAAAATATTGAGTCCTCCTTAAGTGTGCTGCAGTTCGTGCTCTCGCCTGTCCTGCTCTACGGCCCATTCCGGCGGCTTGCTCAAAACCGGCATCCGGCGGACAATCCAGCGGAATACCCAGATTTCCGCGAAAATAATGGCCAGGGTTATTTCAATTTCCATCCAGGAGGGAACGTATCGCTCCGGGGAGTACCACTTGAAGGCAATGATCGTAACATTGAGACGATTCAGAACGATCCCGATCATAGTAAGGAAGGCGGCGACCCGGATGGATGTGCGGCTGTGTCCCTTCAATCCGTGCATAAAAAGTAGGCACGGTATCAGAACGAAACCGATCAATTCGGTCAGATACCACAAACCCATCGGGCTGTCGATATACCGCCAGCGCTGTTCGTGGATGAACAACATAGCCTGAAGAAACAGGTAGAAGAACATCGCCCCGGCGCAGATTCTTGCCAGCCCGTGAAGGATCCGGGGATAGGAAGTGTGATCGTCGGGATCGAGCAGGTTACGGAAAACCCTATGGCTGATCGTTCCCTCGAATATCACCATGGAAAGGCCGGCGAAGATGCTGGAGACGAAGTACAGGATCGGGATATATTCCGTGTACCAGAGCGGGTGGATTTTCCCTTTGGCCATCAGGAACAGGGCCCCGAGCCCCGCCTGATGCAGCGTGGACAGCGTGATGCCGAATACAACAGCACCCAGCGTCATTCCGGCAAGAAGCTTTCGGATCCTCCGCCAGCCGAGCCATTCGGCGATGGCGGGCGAGAATTCGACCAACTCCGCAAGCATGTAAAGAAGGAAGTGCCAGGCAACCAGGAAGAGGATGGAGTGCACTCCGAAGGAGTTTCCGATGATGGGGTTTGCGGCGTTCCACGGACGGCCGAGGTCGAGCAGCAGGGCTCCCGCGTAGAATACGTAAGCGAGGAATCCGTTGAGGACGGTTACGCGGACAAGGCTTTTGTATTTATTAATTCTGAGGATATAGACCATGAAGGTCAGAACGTACGCGCCTCCCGCAAACGCGACGCCCGTGTTGACGTCGAAGCCGATCCAGAGTCCCCATGGGAAATCCTGGGACAGGTTCGTAACCGACCCGAGGCCCCTGGTAAACCTGATTACGATCAGGACGGCGCCAAGCAGGATGATCGGAATTGAAATGAGGTTGAATGGAGTCAGCCATTTTCCTTTCGGCGTTTCTTTGCCCGGAACGGATTCGGGTGTCTCCCCGATTTCCTCCGTAATTTCCGGCAGCGTATTGGCCGTGCCGCACTCCGCTTCCATTCGTCTATTCCTTTTCTTTTTCCGTGGCCTTATTGAGAGCCAGGAGCATGGCGGGCCACAGCAGCAGCACTACAGGCACGCTGTAAAGAAATTGCTTGGTGTATTCCGGGTATGCTGTCGTTCCAAGGTCGGTCCTGAAACCGAGCTGCTCGAAAGGGACCGCCGATATA
Organism: Acidobacteriota bacterium; assembly: GCA_016934295.1. Lineage (GTDB taxonomy): Bacteria > Acidobacteriota > UBA6911 > UBA6911 > UBA6911 > UBA6911. Next base: position 1,103 of record JAFGTD010000221.1, on the reverse strand, counting down.
TAAAGCCATCCCGTCCCGCCGGCTTCGTATTCCCCGTAAATTCGATGGTGGTACTTGTCCGGATCCGCGTAGATCCGCTTCCGGGCCGTTTCTATGAGGTCGTTTCTGTCGCCGAAAAGAAGCGCCTTTCCCGGGCATTTTTGCACGCATGCCGGCGGCTCTCCCTTCTGGAGCCTGTCCCAGCACAGGATGCATTTCTGTATTTTGGGGATTGCCTTATCGAATTCAAACTTAGGGATGTCGAACGGGCATGAAACCATGCAATAGCGGCAGCCCATGCACTTGTCTTCGCGCCAGATGACCGGGCCTTTGCTTGTTTTGTACATGGCATCCGTCGGGCAGGCGGCGACGCAGGCCGGTTGGGCGCAATGCATGCATTGCCGTTTAACGTGAAATCTTCCTGCGTCCGTTTCATAACGGCTGACGGCCGTCCACCGGGTTTCGGTCGTCAGGCGTACATTGTCGTATCCCGTTTTTGAATCGAAATCCGGCTTTGGGAGCCCATGAGCCTCCGCACAGGCGTTTTCACAACTCCTGCACCCCAGGCACCGGGTTGTGTCCACCAGCACGCCTACAGGCTGCCTGCCGGCTGTGAGTTCCGCCGCCCGGATTGTGCCGAGAGACAGGGAGGATCCTCCGATCGCGCCCAGGTTTTTAAGAAAAGCTCTCCGATGCATTTTATTATGTCCTTTGCCGGCACGCGCTTCTTATCCGTCCGGATTGCAGCCTTCAGATTCCATTGCGAAAACAGTCTATAGTCAGGATCTTTCAGCCGGATATTTTGCCGGCGTTGAGGACGAAGCATGAATGACTGAAAGGAGATATGCCCGCAGCTTACCCCGGAACCGGTATTTAACCAAAAGCATGACCTGCCGGTCCTGTATAGAGCCTTCACGGAATCCGGGCGTTTAGAATCTGACCGAATCTTGAAGCGGCATCAGATTCCGGCACATATTTAATCCGGACTATTCATGAAGCTTTTACTGCAGCGGCACATACGGGCATGTCTGCTGCGTAGCCAATTTATGCTTTGCATAAATTGGCCGCGCTTCCCTCAGACTCCTCGACGTACTGTTAAAGTACGCCTGCGGGGTCTTCAGTCG
>JAFGTD010000220.1 GCA_016934295.1 Acidobacteriota bacterium | reverse complement strand
CTTCCCTGCTATCCTATTTGCGCCGCTTGGCCAACACAAAAGGCATCCCCATTGTCGCGGATTCCAGGTTCGGAATGTCGGACTATACGGACATCACCGCCATTACTCCGAATATTACAGAGCTTGAGGCGGCGGCAGGTATTTCCATCGGCCCGGACACCAGGCTGCTCCATGAAACGGCCGGAAATGTACTGGCCAATCAACGGCTTCAATCTTTGCTGGTCACACAGGGGCGATTCGGAATGACTCTTTTTGAAAACGGAAAGCCGCCGCTGCACATACCGATATACGGAACCGACGAAGTAGCCGATGTAACCGGCGCGGGAGATACGGTGATTGCGGTATTCACCCTGTCTTTAGCCTGCGGCGCGTCCCCTGCCCAGGCCGCCCGTCTTGCCAATTATGCTGGCGGCATTGTGGTCATGAAACAGGGCACGGCGACCGTCACGCGTGCGGAACTTCGTTCCGCACTAAAATAAAACCGTTGCAGGTGGCGCGTTGCACGTTAAAAACAAAAAAATCGTTGAACGTTCCGCAATAGAAGTCAGACAGGTTTTTAACCTGCAACGACGTTTTTTTCTTTTAACATTCAACGTGCAACGTGCAACGTGCAACGGTATATTTAGATACATGACGGATCCCCGAAACAAGATCAAGGACATAGACGAACTGAAAGTCATTGTTCGGCAAATGCATAAAGCCGGAAAAGCCGTTGTGTTCGCCAACGGATGTTTCGACCTGATTCATGTGGGACATATTCGTTACCTGCAGAGCGCCCGGGAGATGGGAGACGCACTCATAGTGGGAATAAACGGGGATGCCGGGGTGGAAGCCCTCAAAGGCAAAGGCCGCCCGCTGCAGAGCGGCCATGATCGGGCGGAAATGATTGCGTCGATGGCGTGCGTGGATTATGTACTTTTGTTCGACGCGCCCACGGTAGACGGCATCCTCGATGAACTCCGGCCGGATATCCACGCAAAAGGCACGGATTACAGCGAGGAAAGCGTCCCCGAAAGGAATACGGTCCGCTCCTATGGGGGGAAAGTCGCTATCGCGGGCGATCCCAAAGACCATTCCACCCGGGACTTGATCCAAACCATTGTATCCAAGTTCAGTTCATGACCGATCCTTCAAAAATACTGGTAATCCGGCTCAGCTCGCTTGGGGACATTCTGCATACCCTGCCGGCAGTCTCCGGTTTGCGGGCATCATTCCCCGATGCCAGAATAGACTGGCTTGTCGGCAAACCGGCAGCTTTTCTCCTCTCCGCCGTGCGTGGAATAGACGCCGTTCACATTTTCGACAAAGCCGCCGTATTCCCATCCCCTTTCAGGCGCGACAGCCGGTATCCGCTAAGGAACCTGATCCGCAGGCTGCGGGCGGAACAATACGACTTTTCAATAGATTTCCAGGGGCTTCTTAAAACGGCTTTCCTTGGTTTCATGAGTGGAGCCGCCACGCGGATCGGTTTCCCTAAAAGCCTGGTGCGGGAATCTCCCGCGCACTGGTTTTACCACCGGACACCGGTCAAACCGGGAAAGGCCGTCCATGTCATAGAACTGAACCGGCTGCTGGCCGGGTGTACCGGGCATGAAATCGCGCCGGCGGCATTCGATTTCGTCACGGATGAAAAAGATGCCCGATATGTAGACTCCCTTATCGAAAAAGAAGCTCTGCACAACTTTATCGTTATCAATCCGGGCGGAGGATGGCCGAGCAAAATCTGGAAGCCGGAATATTTCGGGCAGCTGGCGGACAGGATTCAACGGGAACTGAATTTTCAGGTAGTTGTAACCACCGGCCCCGGCGAAGAATCCCTGTATGAAGCACTCGCCGCACACTGCCGCGGAAAACGGCCGATCCATTTTCAAATCTCATTCCTCCAGCTGATTCCTCTGCTGAGAAAGGCCCGGCTGATGATCGGGGGAGACACCGGGCCCCTGCACCTCGCCTGTGCATTAAACACAGCGGTCGTGGGCATTTACGGACCGACCTGCCCGGTCCGCAACGGCCCATGGGGAAATAACGATGAAGCAGTCGTCCACACCCTGCCCTGCAGTCTCTGTTATAAAAGAACCTGCCCCGCGGACAATGCCTGTATGGATATTCCGGTAGACGAGGTATTCGCCGCTGTAACAAGAAGGCTGGAAAAGCCGATATAATGATAGAATACATGAGCCGGAACATTTCGGGGAATTGGGAATCCGCCTACAGGAGAAAACAGTGGCGTTTGGAAGTTTTACCCATACGGTTTCAGCAATAAAGGTTCTGCTTCTTTCCGCCGTATTGATGTCTGCTTCGATTGCAACGGCAGCCGAGTCATTGCATGCGGAAAAAACCGGCAGTCCTTCCATCGACCCCGGCCTGCCTCTTACCATGGGAGAACGGCTGACCTATTCCATCGAATGGAACCCACCCTGGTATTTATTATTCCTTCCCAAGATGCATGCCGCGGATGCCGAACTCCAAATTACCGAGGACGGAGAATTTAAAGGCCGCAAAGCCTACAGGATCGTATTTAAAGCGCAATCCAGCGGGATCCTTGCCAGCTTTTCCGGCATGACCATCGACGATGAATTCATCTTTCTTTCTGAACCGGATACCTTCTGCACCTTCAGCGTTTCAAAGAAAATACGGGAAGGCAAACGCAAACGGCAGATCGACGTGGAATATCTTCGGGAAACCAAGCAACTGCATATTCTCGAACTTGACGAATCGGTCACTCCCGCAAAAATCAAAAAGGATACCCTGAAGGAGGATATTCCCCCATGCGTACAGGATCCCCTGTCCGCGCTTTATTTTCTTCGCGGAATACCGCTCCGGAAAGATTCGGTGCATACTTCCGTAATCGGGCACGATGATGTCGTTAAGGAAGTCAAGTCCAAAGTATTAAAGCTGGACACGGTGATAACTTCCGAAGGCAAATTACCGGCCTGGAAAATCGATACTGTCGCCCTGCTGGGCGGATTATTTAAAAAAGGCGGCCAGTTCAAGATCTGGCTTTCCGCAGACGAGCGCCAGATCCCGCTCCAGTTTGAAGTGAAAGTCAACATAGGCCGTGTGACCGGAAAAATAAAAAGCATCGACCAGTAACAAACGACCGGGCAGTCTGAGGATTAACCCGCATTATGCAACGGGTCAACCCGGAAAATCTCTCTTAACATCTTTTCGCGATACCGAAAAATCCGCAGGACGTTATTTTTCACGAAAAGAGAATTCACCAGTCGCCCTCCTGAAACGGCGTACTTCACATAATCCTCCATTTCACACCCGTCACCGCTTTCCCGGAAAGTATGCTCATGTATCCATGCGCGGTAGGGACCGCGACGCTGCTCATCCACAAATCGATGCGGCGGATCCCACGCGGTGATTTCCGATTGGAAAGGTTAAAATCCGGAAAGGGAGAAATGCATGAAGTCCATTATAATAGGCAATGCGGGCGGCACTCTTTCACTTTCCTTACTGACATTCCTGATAATGGAAAGATGATTCCCCTGAACAATGTGCAGGGGAATACCGTTCAGCCTGGCGGAATCGACAGAAACAAGACCGTCACCCAACCCGTTTGCCATGGACTTCAACACATCCCCGACTCCGGCGACAGAGTCGTGTGCACTCTCAGGCAGTTTATTATTTATTTGGTCTATAAACCGTTCCAGATCGTTTTCTTTCCAGGGTGTCATCACCCCGGCAATAACAATCATGCTCAAACCTTCGGGATGCGGCCTGCTGTTTAATGCCTTCATAAAAGGGCTGTCCGGAATCAGGTCCAGCCCGGCCTCTCCTGCTCCGTCCAGAATACCCTGTAGCCAGATATAGTCCCCTGAAAGCAGGCCGGCCAGCTGATCTCGAAATTCCCCTAATATTCGGAATTGGGCCAGTTCGGACCCGTGGTTCGGAGTTGCCACCATGATCAGGTCCGCAATCGTCGGAACCCTGCCTTCCAAAGCAGCCCGCCCGTAAGATAATTCCGGATTGCTCAGCATTTCACGGGCTACCAGTCCCCCCATACTGTGAGCAACGATAGACACATTCGCCCGGCCCGTGCCGCCCAATCTCTTCATCTCCTCGAAGAAAAAACGGGCGGATTCATAAATAGGCTGATCGTTCGGATAGGATAGTATCCAGACACGGAATCCGTTCGCCTGAAGCAGCGGAGAAAGATTCATCCAGACCTTTCCCGGATCGTCCATGCCGTGGATGAGTATCACATCCTTAATCCCGGAATCTTCCTCTTTACCGGAGTCGGGACCGTTTGCAGGCTTCAGTCCATACCGTGACTGCATTTCATGCACCAGGTCCGGATACCGTTGTTTCACACTATCGCGAATCAGGGTTCTTACTTCCTTGCTCTCATCGATATGGGATCGGTTTAAAAACTGATATCCTGCGGCCAGGAGGAACAGTGCGGCAATCGAAATAATCCAGAACAACCTGCGCCTGTTATTCAATTGGCCTCTCAATATATAAAACCGTTGCACGTTAGAACGTTAAACGTTGAAGGTTAAAAACAAAAAGAGCGTTTGAACGTTGGAGTCGAGGTCCCGATCCGTTAATCAGCTCAAAAACGTTCAACGAAGCTTTTTTCTTTTAACTTGTAACGTTCTAACGTGCAACGTGCAACGGCTTTATTATTTGATCCATGACTGGATTTTCCTGAAACTGTCCGTCCCTGCGCGCCGGGCCATTTCGAACAGATGCATTTCGGTCGAGGTCGGGATCGCTCCCGCTTTTTCCATTCGCCCCATGGCAAGATCCCGGTTTTTCGGATCCCGCGAACCTGTTGCATCCCAGGGCACCCAGACCCGGTACCCGTTAAAAAGCATGTCGGATACGGTCTGGTGCACACAGATATGTGCTTCAAGGCCGCACACAACAAAGTCTTTGAATCCAAGGCCGGCTATCCTGTCGGCAAACGCCGGCGCCTGCATTGAGGAAAAGGTTGTCTTTTCCACTACATCCGGCGACGTGAGACAATCGGCGATTTCACGTACTGTTTTTCCGAGACCTTTCGGATACTGTTCAGTCAAAACGACAGGCAGTCTGAATTCCAGGAATCCTTTAATCAGGGCGACAACATTTTTCACAATTCCGTCAAAACCGGGGATTGCCGGGGCGAACTTCTCCTGGACGTCGACAACGACAAGACCGATATTTTCCGGCGTTGCAAGGAGGGGATGGCGCGTTACAGTTTTACTTGCCGCAGACTGATCTTCGCTCATCATCACCTCGTTGCACGTTGAACGGGATAAAAATCCGTTGCACGTTGAACGTTAAACGTTGCAAGTTAAAAACAAACAGCATCGTTGAACGTTCCGGTATTGTTACGTCGATTCAATAGAAGTCATGGTGGGTTTTAACCTGCAACGATCTTTTTGCTTTTAACGTTCAACGTGCAACGTGAAACCTGCAACGGCTTTAGTATCTTTTATCCGCAAATTCCACCCATCCGCCCGACTTGACCAGTGTTTCATCAAATTCCATAAGGGAGAACGAAAACGAAAGCCGTTTCTCTTTAGCGGTTCGAAAGGAAAGAGTTTTCCGATTAACGTCCACGGAACAATGCACGGTTCCCTGTCTGCCCAGGGCGAAAAGACCGTCGATCGTTTTCTTATCGAGTTCGATCGCCAGCATGCCGCCGTTGAACATGTTCTGCCTGAAAATCCGGGCAAAGCTCTCGGCTATAACCGTATGAATCCCGTTCACCTCAAGCGCCCAGGGGGCATGTTCCCGGGACGAACCGCATCCGAAGTTCTTGCGGGTAACGATAACCCGCGCTTCGTCAAATGCGTTCCCCTGATTCTTAAAGCCTTTCAGTTTCAGATCTTCCAGCAAATGAGGCTTCAAGGATTCCTTGTCTATTTCCGTAAGGTATTTTGCGGGAATAATTTCATCGGTATTGATATCCGACCTGTCCAGGAATAATACCGGTCCGTTAAATACTCTCATTTCCCTTCCCCTGAATAGAAATTGAAGATTAAAAATTAAAGATTAAAAAAACCGTTTCTTCCGGTTTTGGATACAAGACCTAAAACGGCAATTTTGCATTAATTGCGCAGTAGTTCGCGCGGGTCGGTCAACCGGCCCTTAATGCCGCTTGCAGCGGCGGACGCAGGACTCATCAGATGAACCATGCCTCCTTTTCCCATCCGTCCGCTAAAATTGCGGTTCGTGGTGGATGCGCATGCTTCGCCTTCCGCAAGCACCCCGTTGGACATACCAAGACAGGCGCCGCAGGTCGGATTCGTAACGCAGTACCCCGCTTCCATAAAAATCTTTATCAGGCCTTCCTTCATTGCGGTCTTGTACACCTCCGGAGTCGCCGGGGAAAGAATGCCGCGCACCCCTTTTGCCAGGGGTTTCAGCTTCGCGATTTTGGCCGCTTCCCTCAAATCCGAAATCCTGCCGTTGGTGCAGCTTCCAATATAGACCTGATCGATTTTGAATTTCTTCATGTCTTCGAGGGGCTTTACCTGATCCGGCTTGTATCCGAATGTCGCTACCGGCTTCAGTTTGCCTGCATCCACTTCCAGAACCTTATCATAGGCCGCATCGGGATCGGGATGCCACTTCCGGAAATCATTCAGGGCTTTCTTTTTGTTATAACCATATTCTTCTTTAATAAACGGCCACAGATAATCCACCGTAACGGCATCGGGCAGACAGATTCCTGAAGTCGCACCGGCTTCTATCGCCATGTTGGACAAGGTCATACGCTCGTCCATATTCATCCGGCTTATCAGGTCCCCGTGGAATTCAATACAATGGTCGGTGGCGCCGTTGACGGTCAGTCGGCGTATGATTTCCAGAATGACATCCTTGGCGTACACTCCCTTCCGGAGTTTTCCCTTAACGGAAATCTTAATGCTCCGAGGCTGCCGAAAAGCGCATACACCCTTCAAGATACCGACTTCAAGATCGGTCGTGCCTACCCCGGCCGCGAATGCCCCGAACGCTCCATGCGTGCAGGTGTGGCTGTCCCCCATAATGACCGTATAGCCGGGACGAATAAAACCCTTTTCGGGGAAAAGAGCATGGCACACGCCGTTGGCGCCGATATCAAAAAAGTCCTTGATCTTGTGGCGATGCGCCCATTCCCGCAGAATTTTCCCCTGCAATGCGGTTTTACTGTCCTTGGCCGGCGACACGTGATCGATTACGGCTTTGATCTTATTTTTATTGAACACCCGATCTTTTTTGCGTGCCATCAGGTCCGTGATGGCCATGGGCGTCGTAATTTCGTGACACAGAACCAGGTCCAGCGACAACACCATTGTCCCCGGGAAGGGTTCGTCCCGCACATGTGCCTTGAAGATTTTTTCCGTTACATTCATTCTCTTTCTTGCCTCCGATATTCAGCCTGTATTTCTCACAAGGCTTCTACTGCGTCGGCACAGAAGGCCATTTCCAGCGGGGGTGATATTTTTATTTTGATACTGTTTTTTCTTCGGTCCCAGCGGCCGGTTTTTTAACCAACCCCATCATTTCCCGCAGCTTTGTATTCAACTCTTCAGTAATTTCAGTGTGCTCCCGGAGGAACTGCTTGGCATTTTCTCTGCCCTGCCCCAAACGCTCCCCTTTATAGGAAAACCAGGAGCCGCTTTTTTCAACCAGCTTCCGTTCGACGGCCTGATCGAGAAGATCGCCTTCATAAGAAATGCCCTCGCTATAGATTATATCGAATTCGGCGGTTTTGAAAGGCGGTGCGAGTTTGTTCTTTGCAATCTTTACCCGTGTCCTGTTTCCAATGTCCTGGGCCCCTTCTTTAATGGAACCGATCCTGCGGATATCAACACGGATAGAAGAATAAAACTTCAGCGCTCTCCCTCCTGAAGTGGTTTCGGGATTTCCGAACATGACGCCTATCTTTTCACGAATCTGATTGATAAATATAAGGCAGGTATTCGACTTGAATACAATGGCCGTAAGCTTGCGCATGGCCTGGGACATAAGCCGGGCCTGCAGTCCGGGAAGAGAATCTCCCATTTCTCCGTCGAGTTCGGCTCTCGGAACCAGAGCGGCCACCGAATCGACGACGACGATATCCAGGGCGCCGCTGCGGACGAGCACCTCCGTGATCTCCAGCGCCTGTTCCCCGTTGTCCGGTTGAGACACAAGCAGGTCGTCCGTATTGACTCCGAGTTTTTTCGCATAAGCAGGATCCATGGCATGCTCGGCATCGATAAAAGCGGCGCTCCCCCCGGCTTTCTGGGCCTGGGCGACCGCATGCAGGGCAATCGTCGTTTTTCCACCCGATTCCGGGCCGTAAATTTCCACAATCCTTCCCCGGGGGAAACCGCCGACGCCCAGTGCCGCATCAAAAGAGAGAGAGCCCGTGGAAATGGTCTGAATGCCCGCGGTATCGACACGGCCACCCAGACGCATAATGGACCCTTTGCCGAACTGCTTTTCAATCTGCATCAGAGCCATATCGATCGCTTTGTTTTTATTGATTCGCTCATCTGCCATCACGCACTTCCCTCCATGGAAGATATTTATGAAAACGGTTTCACTATATTAAATCGTGAGTTCCCGGATTGAGCCGGAATTTCTTATAAAAATCCGTCTGAGCGCCCAGATCTGCATTATCCTATCATGAGCGATCCTCCCATAAAACAGATGTGCTGATGTTTTATAGAATATTCTGTACTGTTGCAAGTTGCATTTTTACCGTTGCACGTTGAACGTTGCAAGTTGCACGTTAAAAATAAACTGCTTCGTTGCAGGTTATCTAACTAACTGGCAGCGGCAAACCGACAGGCCCAACGTGCAACGATCTTTTTTCTTTTAACGTGCAACTTTTAACTTGCAACGTGCAACGTCAAGTTAAGTATGTGATACTGTGTGCGCTACGAGAGGGAATATACATGGCGAAAGGAAAATGGGCTCTCATACTGGGTGCTTCCAGCGGCTTCGGCGCCGCCTCATGCCTGGCGCTGGCACAAAACGGATTTGACATTGCAGGCGTTCACCTGGACCGCAGAAGCACGATTTCAAATGCAGAGAAACTCGCGGACGAGATACGAGCCATCGGTCGCCAGGCACTGTTCTTCAATATCAACGCCTCCGACCCCGATCGTCGCGGCGAGGTTATTCAAGCCTTCGGCGAAACAATTCGTTCCGGAAGCGGCACCGGATTTGCAGCCGTGCTGCATTCTCTCGCCTTCGGCACATTGAAACCTTACATCCATGAGGACCCGAAAAAGAGGATCAAACCGGCCGACATGAATATGACCCTGGACGTAATGGCCCACAGCCTTGTTTACTGGATCCAGGATCTTCTGGATGCGGAATTGCTCGGCCGGGGAGCGAAGGTATTCGCCATGACCAGCGCCGGCAGCCATCGCGTCTGGCCGACCTACGGCGCCGTCTCGGCCGCCAAGGCTTCCCTGGAAGCTCACGTGAGGCAGCTGGCAGTGGAGCTTGCCCCTTCAGGCATCGCCATAAACGCTCTGCAGGCAGGCGTCACCGACACCCCCGCCGCCCGCAGGATTCCAGGCAGCGAACAAATGCTTTCCCGGGCACTGGAATCCAACCCCGGAAAGCGATTGACACTACCGGAGGACGCCGCCTCGATTATAACCGCGCTCAGTTTATGCGAATCGACCTGGATGACGGGGAATGTAATCCGGGTGGATGGAGGCGAAGATCTGATATAAATACCGTTGAACGTTGAATGTGTTAAACGTTTAAAGTTAAAAACAAACTGCTTCGTTGAACGTTATCAGGCTGATTGGCGGGGTCAAACCGAATGATTTCAACGTTCAACGATCTTTTTGTTTTTAACATGTAACATGCAACGTTTAACCTGCAACGACATGTCAAGTTCGGTTCATCATTGACTTAGGGGCGAATGGTTGATAGTATTCGCCGTTTTGAGGGGAGTCGCTATTATGCCAAAGCAGTGCTATATTTGTGAAAAAAAACCTATTTTCGGCAACACAATCTCACACGCTCATAATGTCCGGTCCAGGAAGTTCAATCCCAACCTTCAAAGCATTAAGATCCTGGAAAAGGGCACCGTCAAAAGAGTTAGCGTGTGTACGCGTTGTCTCAGATCCGGCAAGGTTCAGAAAGCCCTCTAGCGGGCATGTTTCTCTTTCGTTCAAATTACTGAAGCGAAAATAGACTCCGAAACCTGCAGCTAAAAAGAAATCCCATACACCCGGCACACAAATCCATCCCCGTCATTCCCCGACAGGGCATCCATAATCCATTTAAAATACGGTGACATAGCGCTCAATCCGTATTTTTTGCCGTTCAACCGTTCGATGGATTCTAATCAGCCGATTTGAGATCTTGGAACGAGTAGCCCAAATACCGGGCGATCTCTCTCAGTTTTGCCTGGATCACGCTCATATTATCCGGCCCCATGCGAAGGAGGTGCTTCTGGGAAGGATTCAGTTTTTCCAGCTCGGGATCCGCATAATGATAATTCAATACGCCTTTTTCGAGATAAATCCTGTCCCGGATAACAGGCGTTTCAATAAGATTGAAAATGGCTTTCTTCAATGTCGCATTAAAATCTTCGTCGGGATACCCCATTTCCTTATAGGCCTGCTGGATGGGCGGACTAAGCCGCTTATAGAGGATCGCACACCCTTTGGCGTCCAGCGACATTAAGACTGCGGCAATCCGGACATATCGATCGTAACCGGCAGGGTCCAAAAATACCTGTCCATCCTCTTCGCGAACCTGAAAATCCCCGTCCATTTCGATAAAATCCATCGGACGGCGGGGGCTTTCTCCATTCGCGATCAGATCCACCGTTGCCACGAATCTTCGAATCAGATAATCCGTCATCAGCCATTGAGCCAATGCCGGATGCGATGAAAGTTCCTCTACCAGCTTGCGCACCAGCTCATCGCTTTTATTCAGTTCCACTTCAATGGGCTCGATGGATTCTTCCTGCAGCGGCATCTCCGACATTAAAGATTCTTCCGGTTGCGTACTTCCGGTGATTTCCGGTGGCTGCGAAGGCTTTAAAAAGAAATAATAAACAGCGACCGTTGCCACAACAAGAACAACTACTCCCACCAGAACGGCTGTTTTCTTTTTTCCCATAAGTGAACCTCCACTCTGAATATCGATTTGAATCCAACCAAACCCGGCACGGTAAATCAGGAAATTTCGCCGATACGTTCAATGTCTTCAATGCCGCGTATTGATTTGAGGCTCTGAATCACGCGCTGAAGATGCTTCAGATCGGTGATATCCACGGTAATTTCAATCGTCCCTTTACCCGAATCCATATCGGTTTTCGTACGAGATTCGCGGATATTCGTTTTGAGATTTGAAATAGTGGAAGCGATATCCGCAAGAATACCCTGGCGGTCTTCGATTGCTATGGATAGTCCGACACTGTAAAGCTCTTCTTCTTTTGTGTTCACCCATTCCACATCCGTCATCCGGTCGGATCCCAGGAAATTGACCACATTGGGGCAGGTTGTCGTATGGACCGATATCCCCTTTCCACGGGTGATATAGCCTACAATTTCGTCTCCCCTTATCGGATTACAGCATTTGCTGCGATAAACCAGCAATCCTCCCTGTCCATTGACGGTAATAGCCGAATCGGTCCTGCTGCGGTCATTATGGACAATTGCAGGTACGGGGGATTTCTGCTGGGGCGCTTCGTTTTGAGGCGCCATATCGGGAAATAATCGGGATAATATCTGGCGGGGAGAAATCGTGCCGAATCCGACGGCGGGATAAATATCCTCCGGCTTTTTAAGTCCGTATTGCGCCATCACTTCAGGCAGGCTCTTCATGAGCGTTACTTTTTTCCAGCTTGTCTTAAACTTGCGCGACTCTTTCTCCATCAATTTTCTGCCGAGTTCCGATGCGTCCTCTTTTTCCTGTTTGTTGATCCAGTGCTTGATTTTACTGCGTGCCCGGGCTGTTATGACAAAAGCGAGCCAGTCCCGGCTGGGGGAAGCGTCCTTGGATGTAACAATTTCAATAATTTCCCCGTTCTTAACCTTATGCCTCAAAGGAACGATGCGATTGTTGGCCTTGGCGGCCGTGCATTGATGGCCTATTTCGGTATGAATTGCATAGGCAAAATCAATAACGGAGGCGTCGCGGGGGAGTGTAATCACTTCTCCATGCGGAGTAAAACAGTAAACTTCATCCGGATACAGGTCCACCTTGAGGTTGCTGAGAAATTCCCGGGGATCGCTGACTTCATTCTGAGATTCTATTAATTGGCGCAACCAGCGGAATTGTTCCTCTCCCTCTACGGTGCCGAGTTTCCCCTCCTTATATTTCCAATGGGCCGCGATACCCTCCTCGGCGATCCTGTGCATTTCATGGGTCCGGATCTGAATCTCGAAAGGCTGTCCGTTTCTGCCGATCACGGACGTATGCAGGGACTGATAAAGGTTGGGTCTCGGGATGGCAATGTAGTCCTTAATGCGACCCGGCACCGGTTTCCAGAGGTTATGCAACGTACCCAGAATGGTATAGCAATTCCTGACGCTGTCCGTAATGACCCGGATGGCGATAAAATCGAAAACTTCGTCGATACTGATCTTCTGCCGCTTCATTTTGGAGTAAACACCGTATATCCGTTTGGTTCGATACTCCAATTGCGCCGGGATGCCGTGACTTTCAAGTTCTTTCTCGATGGTACGCACGGCTTCCTGAATAAAACTATGGTCCACCGCACGGCGAGTCTCAATCTGAGACACCGTATTCTGATACGCCGTCGGATCCAGGAAACTGAACGCTAAATCTTCCAGTTCACCCCGGATCCTGGCCATTCCCAGCCTGTGAGCCAGTGGGGCATATACCTCCAGTGTCTCCAGGGAGATTCTTTCCCGGCTTTCGGGTGAAAGATACTGGAGGGTTCGCATATTATGAAGACGGTCCGCCAGCTTGACAAAAAGCACCCGAATATCGCTTACCATAGCCAGCAGCATTTTTCTGAAATTCTCGGCCTGCTTCTGGCGACGCGATGTGAAATGAACCTGGGATATTTTGGTGACTCCGTCTACCAGTTGATAAACCTCATCCCCGAACTGTTCCCGCAGTTTCTCGGGCGACATTAAAGTATCTTCCAGTACATCATGCAACAACCCGGCCGTTACGGTCACGACATCCAGTTTGAGTTCTGCAAGGATATTGGCAACTTCAATCGGATGGGTCAGATAGGGTTCCCCATTCATCCGAAGCTGCCCTTTATGATATTTGGCGGAAACGACGTATCCCCGCTGAATCATTTCAATAGGCGCATCCGGATGCCATTGCTTTACTTTTTCTGCAAGGTCTTCGTAACGTATCATCTGCATAAATGCACCCTGGAACATTATAGGATATCGGAGAACCGCTTCGAAACTGTAATTATTACCGTTAGCGTAGGAATGAAGTCTTGCGAGAAGTGCGGATTAAGTAAAGAAAGGCTGGAGTTCAAAAAAAAGGGCGGAAAAATATCCGCCCTTAATAATCCCGGAATATTAATGCTACCGGTAACTTAAAAATCCGCAGAAATCATCTACCCAAATCAAGCTCTCTATGCTGTGCGGCTTCCTCGGCTTCAGCCTTCAGTTTGAGTTGAATGGACTTATTATAGGCGATATCGGCCTGGTTGATCAGCTTCAGCTTTTCCTCTTCGTCTTCTTCCATTTTGGCCTTCTCTCGCCAGAGCAGATTCTGGTACATCATGGCATCGAAATAATTGGGTCGCAGATCAATAGCTTTCTCGAGATGCCCAAGCCCCTCTTCGATATCTTCCCGCAGCCTGTCCTTATCTTCCTGTTCCAGGAATTCGATGTTTTCTCCCAGGGTGCCGGTTTCCTCATTCACTGTATCGAAATCGATCACCGCAATGCGATAATGGGCTTCCGCTTTGTTGTTCTTTTCTTCTTCTGATTGCGGCTCGATCGCAAGAACCCGGTCGCACCATTGTTTTGTCTGCTCGACTTTATCCATCTGGTAGGTGAGACTGGCTATGGCCAACATCGCATTGATGTTCGGTTTCCCTTCAGCCTCAGACCGCTCCACAACTTCCGCGAAAGTTTCAATGGCTTTATCACCCATCTGCTCGCTTTTAGGATCCATCGAGCCGGGAACGAACTGTAGCATATAGGCAGTCGCCAGGTACATGCGAGGTACATCTTCCGGAAAATCCGGATCCAGTTCTATCGACTTTCGGAAGAATTGCGCTGCTGCATCGTACTTTTGATCGGTGAATGCCTTTACACCCTTATTCAGATTGTCTCTGGACTGCAGTTTATTAATAAAACCGCAGCCTGACAGGGGTAATACTGCCAGAAGGAGCATGGCGGCTAGCCACCTATTGTTAACCCTCATTATGTGGCCTCCAAACTATATGTTTAACTGAGCACGAGGTGGAATGTTACTACCGAATCTCTTCCGTAATCAATCCGATTTCTCCCACACCCGCACCCTTGGCTATATCAATAATTCGTACTATATCGCCGTAAGGCAATCTTGGGCTGGCACTCACAAACATGTTCTTATTCGACCGGGAACTGTATATATTCTGCAGCTCTCTTCCCAGGTTGGCGATACTGACCTGTTCCTGATTAATCGCAATCTGGGCGGACTCGCCGATCGAGACAACAATCACATTCGGATCAACCGCAGCCTGGACTTCAGGCTCTGCCGTCTGCGGCACTTTAACATCCAGATCCATCTGGCGCACCGGGGTGATTACCATAAAAATGATAAGCAGCACCAGCAGGATATCAATGTAAGGCGTTATGTTGATATCCGACATGGACCCCTTACCACTACTAACACTCATTGACATGGTGGATCCCTTTCTTTCAAACAGCATTCAGGATTCGGTGTTGCCGGGTTCTATGGAACTGATTCCCCGGCTCCGGTCCGCAGCCGGAAAATCCGACAGGAAAATCGGCAACTGGCAATCCCGAGTACTACACAACCTTCAGCATTCCGATCCCGGGCAACGGCAAAAGACCTTCACCCGTTACCGGCCGATACGTACCGTCATGGTCTGAAACGAAAATGGAACCGAATAAATTCAGTTTTTATCCAGTTCAGCCATTAACCCGATACGATCGACTCCCGCGCGCCTGCACTCATCCACAACCTCTACTACGCGGCCATAGGCCAGAGCCGTATCGGCTTTCAGGAAGATCGTCCTGTTGATCTCTCCGGCGGAATATCTCTTAACGAGATAATCGTAGAGGTCCGTGTCCGTGATCGGCTGTTTTTTAAGATACAGCCTGCCTTCGCGGTTCAATGCGATAACCACGGCATCCTGAGCATCCGCATCCGGCGCATCCAGGGGATTTTTCGCCTTCGGAAGATTCACGGTAATTCCGCTCTGCAGAAGGGGTGTTGTTATCATAAAAATGATAAGCAGCACCAGCATGATATCCGCCATCGGCGTGACGTTGATATCCGCGGAAACATTACTTTGACCAAGATTCCTTTTAGCCACGACCTTCACTCCGTCTCTTCAGGAAATAATCGATCAGTTCCGAAGAAGAATTATCCATCTCGACCGTGAACGTTTCGACCCTGTTGGTGAAGTAGTTGAATGCCCAGACCGCCGGCACAGCGACAAAAAGACCGATCGCCGTGGCGACAAGCGCTTCGGCGATACCGCCGGCGACCGCTGCAATACCAGCTGTCTCCTCGGTTTTCATCCCCGTAAACGCGTTGATGATACCGACGGTCGTACCGAACAGTCCGACGAAAGGCGCCGTTGCACCGATAGTGGCCAAACCTCCCAGCCCTCTCTTTAAATCTTCGATTGCGATGGCTGTAGCTCTTTCCAGGGCTCTTTTGGAAGCTTCGATGCTTTCCCCCGGAATATCCTGGCTCTTGGAATGAGCCTCCAGTTCGTGCAAGCCGGATATCAGCACTTTGGCTAAATGGCTTTTGTTGTACTGTTCGCCCAATGCGATAGCTTCGTCTATCCTGCCATCCTTCAGGCACTCAGCAACTGCCGGCGTAAAAAGCCGCGACTGTTTGCGCGCCTGACGATAGGTCACCCATCGCTCAATCATTACACTAATCGAATAGGCAGATAGAAGAACAAGGATAAAAACAACACCCTTGGCCAGCCAGCCCATTGAGTCCCACAACTCCATCATACTCATGTAGATCCCCTCCGAATTTCTAAGATCCTTTAGTTATTTAAAATTTACTATTTCCCCATTACAAAATTAACAGTCACGGTTGCAATCACCGGAATCGGCTCACCGTTCAGTAATGTCGGGGAATACTTCCATTGACGAACAGCACGCTCGGCGGCATCATTCAACATAGGATGTCCCCTGGATACATTGATTTCGGCAACATTCCCCTCTTCATCGACCGTTACGACCAGAATTACCACGCCCGAAACACGAGCACGCCTTGCCAGTTCGGGATATTCCGGCTCTACTTTCCTGATTAATTGCGACTTCAGTACATTCCCGCCGATTCTTTTAGGTTTGCGTTTCACCGGCTTAGGCGGTGGCGGCGGCGCCACCTGAGGCAGATCACCCAGCAGACCTCCCACGACTCCACCTGCAAGGCCTCCCGGAATTCCTCCAGCTACGCCACTCGGAATCGCTCCGACGATATTGCTCACCCCGATAACCGGAGCCTCGTCGTCCGGAGGCGGAATCTCCTTCGGAATCTCACTGGGTGCTACAAACTGATTCGGGTCCACCAGAGCTGCCTTCGGCACCGTACGCGGCTGCTGCGGAGGCGGCGGCGGCGGCGGTGGCGGCGGTGGCGGCGGCGGGGGTGGCGGCGCGATCAGAAACGTCAATAGTTCTGTTTCCGGCAAAACGTTAAAAAACCAAAGTGGAATAATGATCACGGTAAGCACTAAGGCCACGTGAATGACCAGCGAAAGTACCATAGTCATCAATCGTTTCGCCAGATCGGATTTTCCTACTACATCTGCAGACTCAAACATGTGTCCCCCTCGCAAACTGCCCGTGGGTTTTAGACGTGGGCATTACTGCGGTAGCGTCAATTCAGGCCCTCGATCTTAATATCGCACTCTAAAAACTGTCAAGGCATTTCTCTCTCTCAAACTACATCTATACCCGATTTAGAAGGCAGTCTCCTTGTTTTATGCAGTTTCATAAATACTATGCCGTTTTTCTTTTTGGCTTAAGCTCCCGGGAGCGGTACCACCATGCAACGATGGGCGTGGCAATACCAATGGACGAGTACGTACCAATGATAATACCAATGGTCAAAGCGAAAGAAAAACCGTTCAGTACTTCTCCCCCGAAGACAAGCAGGGCAAGTACGGATAAAAACGTCATCCCGGATGTCATAACTGTCCTGGAAAAGGTCTGATTGATACTGAGATTGAGTATCCGGACATAAGGTTCTTTGCGTACAAGCCTTAAATTTTCCCGAACCCGGTCAAAAACAACGATGGAATCGTTCATGGAATATCCGACCAGGGTCAGTAGCGCTGCAATTACAGTTAGCGAAATCTCCTTATTGGTCAGGGCAAACAAACCAATGGTAATGGCCAGGTCGTGAATAAGGGCGATGACGGCGGCAATACCGTATGCGAATTTAAACCGGAATCCTACGTAAACCAGCATACCCGCAAATGAAAGCAGGACAGCCAGGGTAGCCCGGTTTCTCAAATCCGCCCCGACAACGGCGCCGACGCTTTCGTGCCCTTTCACGGCAAAAGAGCCCGTATAAAAACCCTTTTCAAGGACGGCGACTGTTGCGGCAGTCACTCCGGGAACCTCTTTAAGATCCGAAATAGCCGGAACCAGTCCTTCGCGGTCCTTGTCGCGGTAGTCCTTCAGATTCTGAGCTATCTCCCGGTAATATTGTTCGATTTCCAGGCTGCCCTTGCCGTCGGCCGCCAGGCCGTCAGGATCCGCCTCAATCAGGTATTGAAACAGGACGTCCAGCCCGACATTGTTGAAGTCGGCCAGTTTGCTGCCGACATTGTCGGGGTCGAAAACTTTGCGCAAAACATCCAGCATCCGGTTGCGCCCTGCTTCGAGATCTTCCTCTTCGTTAAAAGAGGACTGAATGCGTACCTGGACCATATTCTTGGACGGAGCGTCGTAGCGCTGAATCAGCGGAGGCGTGCGCGTTTCCGGACTCAATGACTCACGGATACGATCAAGATCGGGCGTTTCATTGAATTTCATGAGTATGATCGTCCCACCTGTAAAATCAATTCCGTATGTTAAACCGCCACGCATATAATACCCGGCCCCTCCCGCTATGAGCAGCAGCAGGGAGATAGCCAAAAACAACCATTTTTTACTCAGCCAATCGACTGATATCTGCTTAAAAAGTTCCACAGGCAATCCCTCGGAAATGCTTACCGGAGTTTGCCGAACACTGTGACACCGTCCGGCATTCTAAAGTTCCCTTAAATCGACAATTCTTCAACCCTTCGGCCGCCCAGCATCATTTCAAACAGCCGATGCGAGAAATAAACCGCTGTAAACATGTTGGCAATCAGACCGAACGTAAGCGTTACCGCAAATCCGCGGATGGGGCCCGTGCCGAACTGGAAGAGAAAAGCCGCTGCTATTAATGTCGTAATGTGCGTATCGAAAATCGTCCAGAAAACCTTGCCAAAGCCCGTATCTATGGAAGCGCGGACGGTTTTCCCGCTGCGAAGTTCTTCGCGTATTCTTTCGAAGATCAGGATATTGGAATCGACCGCCATGCCTATTGTCAGGATAATGCCTGCGATTCCAGGCAGCGTCAGGGAGGCGTTCAATACCGTCATTCCCGCCAGCATGAAGATAAGGTTCCCGATAAGGCACCAGACCGCGTTCACGCCCGACCTCCGGTAGTAGACAATCATGCCGACGACGACCAGCCCGAAACCAATGCACATGGCCATGAGGCCGGAGCGGATGGAATCATTCCCCAGAGAGGCGCCGACGCTGCGTTCGTCTATAATTTTCAGTGAAGCGGGAAGGGCGCCCGTCGACAGAAGCAGCGACAGATCGTTCGCTGCCTGCTGCGTGAAACTTCCGGTGATGATCCCTTCATCCCTGATCGTATCGTTGATCTGCGGATAGGAATGCACCTCATCATCCAGCACAATGGCCAGATTATCGCCGATATGCTCGCGAGTAGCGCGTTCAAACAGTTCGGCGCCGTCCGATTTCAGGAAAAAGCTGACCGCCGGAGCGCCGTTGCTGTCCGTCGACGGGCGCGCTTTCTTCAGGTCCTTTCCCGTAATAACCGAGTCCTTGCGCACAACCAGAAATTCCGCCGGGCCGCCCTCTCTGGCATCCCGTGAAAATCCGAGGATCTCGTACTCGTCAAATGCGCCGCTGTTGGCTTCATATGCAGCCTCAATGCTCGGGAAAGGTCCGCCCCTTTCCTTCTTGACCAGTCGGAGTTCCAGCTGCGCGGTATCTTTGATTATTTCTTTCACGCGGTCCGGATCGTCGACGCCCGGAAGCTCGACGATAATCTGGTCCTGAACATCTTCTCCGCTTTCGCCATATAGCTGCAGGTTTGCTTCAGCCACGCCGAACGCATCCACGCGCCTTCGGAGGGTTTGCATCGCCTGGCGGACCGTAGATTCCCGCATGGAGCGGATCTCCGATGCCCGCATAGTCAACATAAAATCGGTCTTGCCCTCCGTAATCCTGCTTTGTATCTCGTAATTTCCACCGTACATGTCATCCAGGATATCCCGCGCCTCATTCTCTCCGGATGAATCGACGCCTTTGACGCTAATAAAATACCCCTCGCCTCTTCTGGATGATTCGAATGAGATATCCTCCGACTTGAACTCTCTTGAGACGGCCAGAGCGTCCTGATCGAGTTCCTGGTTCAGGGCATCGTCCGTAATCACCTGAATAACCAGGTGAATCCCTCCCTGGAGATCCAGTCCTAAATTAATCCTGGAAAAAAAACCCGCATCCTTTTCTTCGGGACTGACTATATACGCGATACAGACCAGCATGGCTAAAAGGATAATGATGATTTTCCATCTTAAATTCTTCTGCATATGGCACCTAATCTAGATATGAGGCGTTACGAGGTGATTCATTGTATTTGAATCAACCTGCCCTGTCGGGAATCCGTTTCCGGACACAGGGAAGCATAAAATCCTCCCTGCCGTTCCGGCTACCTGGATCGCGGCTATCCCGGCTTGCCTGGATAGGCTTGACATACCGCCTCAGGCATTCGGCCCTTAAGACTGCTGGTTCTCTTCAGTCGGCTGAGGCCCGGCGATGGCGTTTTTGGACACCTCAATCTTTACCTGATCGGAGATTTTCAGGATGAATGTTTTCTCCTTCACGCCTGCGATAACACCATAAATTCCTGAACTTGTAACGACTTTGTCCCCGTTCTTGAGGGCCGTGATCAGCGCTTCCAGCTTCTTCTGCCGCGTCTTCATCGGCTTGAATACAAGCAGGTAAAAAATGACGCCGATGACCAGAAACATCAGCAACGGATAATAGGGACTCTGGTTTGTAGTTTGCAGCATCAGAACAAATTGTTCCATTTTAATTATTAACCTTTTTTATATCCCTCGATCTCTTTCGGAAGGGAAAAAAATTATGGGCTGGACCTGCGGCCAACAGAGCAATTTCAGGGTTATTTTCGATCCTCTTTCTCCATTTGCTCTAACCAGTTACCAAAATTATCAAGCTCGATAGCCTCTCTTATTTTCCTCATCATGTCAAGATAAAAGGTCAGGTTGTGCACTGTGTTATAGAAAGCAGAAAGATGCTCCCCTGCAAGGAATAAATGCCGCAGGTAAGCCCGTGAGAAATTACGGCACGTCTGGCAGGAACAGTCGGGATCCAGGGGCTCCGGATCCTCCGCATAGGCCGCATTTTTAATAAGAATCCTGCCTCGACTGGTAAACAGGCACCCGTTGCGCGCATTGCGCGTCGGCAGCACGCAATCGAACATATCCACCCCATTGGCGACGCAGCGGATCAAATCTTCCGGAGTCCCCACACCCATAAGATACCGTGGTCGATCCCGGGGGAGCAGCGGAGCTGTAGACTCTATAATTTCTCCCATAACATCCTTTGGCTCCCCGACGCTTAATCCCCCGATGGCCATACCGGAAAACTCCATGTCCGCAAGCATTTCCGCGGATTGTTTTCGGAGATCGGGATATACGCTCCCCTGCACGATGCCGAAAAGTCCCCGGCTGCCGTCATCCGCATGTTTCCAGTACTCGAGGCACCTTCGGGCCCACCGCATGGACAGTTCCATGGAATTTTCCGCGTCGGCATAGCCGGACGGATAGGGAGTACAGTCGTCAAAAACCATGGCAATATCGGAACCTAGAGATTTCTGTATATCGATCGCCTTTTCGGGGGAAATGAAGTTTTTGCTTCCGTCGATATGGGATCGGAACTCGACGCCTTCCTCGCTGATCCGGCACAGCTCGCGATGGCTGAAAACCTGGTATCCCCCGCTGTCGGTCAGAATGGCGCCGTCCCAGGACATGAAGCGATGCAGACCTCCGAGTCTTTCGATTCTCTCGTGCCCGGGTCGCAAAAAAAGATGGTAGGTATTTGCAAGGATAATACGGGCGTCCAGCGACTCCAGAACCTGGCCCGGCATTGCCTTTACCGCGCCGGCTGTGCCGACGGGCATGAAAACCGGGGTGGGGATGTCCCCGTGCATTGTGTGTAATATGCCGCGCCTGGCATTTGTGCCGGCGTCCTGATGCAAAACTTCAAATCCAAACTTGGAATTCATATAAAAAATGTGCCTGCAGCCGGTCTTTTTAGATGCACAGTCGCAAATCATCAGAGACAAAGAAGTCAGAAGCCAGAAGTCGGCCCGGCCTCCGGTTGGTACCGGATTAGACAATTTGTGACTCCGGGTGTGTTTTCGGGGTCGGTGGTCGGAGTCGGCATCGGTTTTTAAAAGCTCGACCCCGATGGCGATTCCGACCCCGAGGCCGATGGATTCCCGGCCCTGCTTTTCGCTTCGAAAAGAGTCACAGGCCAAAAGGAGGAAGCTGAAACAACTCACATAGTGTTAATTCAAGCCTTCCTGGCCTGAAAACTGCGCCCGGTATATGGAACTGCCGCCAGCAAAGTAGATATCCTGTCCGGAGACAGCCAGTCCGACCAGTATCGGGGCCGCAACAAAATGCTGCATGGACCCGTCTTTCAAAGAATATTTGAAAATCCCCTTATTCCCCCGGTAGCCGGCGGCTATCAACAGGTCGCCGTCCGGGTGGAAGACCATCCCCTGGGGACGCGCCAGGCCCTCTATAAGATTTTCTACCTTTCCGTCGCCCGAAATCCGGTACAGGATGTCGCGCATCGAAAAAGTCGGCCCGGTCACATACAGGCGTTTTTCCGCGTCCATCGCCAGATGGTATGCAGCGATACTCGGCTCCAGCTGAGCGAATTCCTCCTTATTTCCGCCCGTGTCGATCCTGTAAATTTTGCCGGTCCGGTCTCCGACATAGAGGATCCCGTCCGAATCAAAAACAATCCCGCAGGGGACGCCAAGGTCGTCCGCCACGACTTCGAGATTTTCAAAGTCCGTATAGCGAAGTACGGTCCCGTCGTTCCGGCTTGTAATATACAGCTGCCCGTCGGCGGAAAAAGCGAGCCCGGTCGGATTCATTATTTCGCAATGAAACGGGATCTTGTCCCCCTGGTTTGTAATACGGACCAGGGGCTGGGCGACCTGCTGCCCTCGGCCTCCGCTGATAGTGGTTATCAATGTTCCGTCGGGGGCCACTACGGGATTCGCCACCGGATGCAACTCCGTGGCGAAACGTGTCGCAAGATTGAAAGGAAAAACCGGCGAGACGGTCTCATCGACCTGCAGCGTCAGGCCCAGGCATTTCGGACTTTCGGGCAGGCGCACGATAATCCGGTCTTCCGAGGCAGACATAATGGACGCTTCGATATCGCCCAGAAGAACCCTGGAATCGAGTCCCGGGCGGAATCCGCTGCAGTTTATAACCAGTTGGCCTTCGGGTACTCCCATTTGGGGAGAAACACCCGTAATATTCATTTTCTTTTTTGCACTCATCCCGCGAAATATTACCTTGCCAAATCAACTCCGACAACGGTAAATAAGCAAAATACGGTTAAACATTGAACCATTGGGAGTTTAAAGAAATTACCTGTCTCGTGTGAACGTGTGAACGTGCTAACGTGCTAACGTGCTAACGTGCCAACGTGCTAACGTGCTAACGTAAAAAGCCTTCTTTGATGGAATGCGGATCTTTAACGGATGAATGGAGAAGAAGGTACTGTTTCGCAAGGAATATGATACTGGGGAATTGGCTTCAACCGAGTGTTATACGACGTTGTCTACGTTGTCATCTGTATTGCTTTCGAGATCTCGAAGGCCCTCCCTGACCGCCTTCCTTTCGTCTGCACGCCTCGACTTCTTGGCAGCTTCTTTGACTTCATCCGTGTAACCGAAGTGAAGTTATTTTTGCGTCGCCCCCTAGTTTGCCGCCCTTTCCCGCTTCTTTCATGCGTTTGATATTGGCCATGTTCAAAACCCTCGGGAACTGCAGACTACATATATTGTAATAATATTTTTGCTGTAATTTTTGTTGCGATTTTACCCTGGAAATCATAATTCGTAACTCCTTCCGCCGGATTCTCCATTTATCCGCCAAATTTCCAAATCCCGAGGTTCTCGTTAGCACGTTAGCACGTTAGTACGTTCACACGAGTATTAATTTCTGTGACAGTCACCGAAATTAGATGCTTCAGGGAACATCATTCAACATGATTATGACCATGGCTTTACCGTCCTGGAACAATATTTTGATGTGATGGCCCAGGCTGTCGGCTACATATTGAACGGTCGAATCCTTCTTTTTATCGGCCATCTCTAATTCGCCCGTGTAATCCCAGACACACAGCTTGCCGTCTTTTGTTTCCCGAACAGCATTCGGAGCGCCATATAACTCCACCGCTTCATCGGGCGACATTCCCAGAGAAAAACCTCTGTTCGTAATGAAGTACTTCGGTGCAATCCGTTTCGCAATTTCCAGGAAATTAAAAAGCGCGCCGGGTTTCAAATTGTCGTCCAGCAGCTCATAACCTTTCCCGGTTTTACTTCTCGTATGCAGTTCCAGAGAGTCCAGCACGACGGAGGGCATCTGCCGGATATCAAAGTGAATCAGTTGCGTTCTGTGATAATCGACATGGAGTTTAATAATCAAAGCCTGATTAATCCTGTCATTTACAAACCATACTTTATCCAATGAAACAATGCCGTCATGTTTGACGGGATCCCCGTACCCTTTCAGCATATCGACAGTAACCGGGTAACCATCCGCGATATAAACACTTGAATCCGACGGGCAAGCAGAAACCGCAGCAATGAAACAAATTGAAATCATTAATATCCCGTATTTCACCGGAACTCCTTTAGTCGATCCAATAATGTTTATTAACCCGGACTATTCATGAAGCTTTTACTGCAGCGGCACAGACGGGCATGTCTACTGCGTTGCGCTTCTTCAGACTCCTCGACGT